>JACCQV010000909.1 GCA_013813945.1 Deltaproteobacteria bacterium
CACCTATGATCCGCACAACGCGGCGGCGACGATCCGCACCACCGAGGCGATCGGACTGCAGGAGCTTCACGTCCTCGAGCCTGGCGAACGGTTCAGTGCGGCGGGCGGCGTGACGCGCGGCTCGCACAAGTGGATCGAGCTGGTGCGCTGGAAGGATCCGATTGCCTCGGTGCGGTCGCTCCAGGCGCGCGGCTTTCGCGTTTACGCGACCCTCCCGGGCGCGCCGCATACGATCGACGATGTCGACGTGACCTCGCCGCTCGCGGTCGCGTTCGGGAACGAGCACGACGGCCTTGCCCAGCCGACGATCGATGCCTGCGATGGTGCCCTCGGCGTGCCGATGTTCGGGTTCATGGAGAGCTTCAACCTCAGCGTCACCGTGGCCCTGGCGATGAGCCGGATCGCGGCCCGACGGCGCGCCGCGATCGGCACGCTCGGCGATCTCGAGGAGGGGCGCCGCGAGCGGCTGCGGGCGCGCTGGTTCACGCTCGGGATGCGGGGTGCGATCGGCATCCTCGGCCGCAAGCTGGGCTAATCGCCCGATTCGGCTCGGGATCGCGTGTCTCGTCGGACACGCGGTGGTGTGGCAAACCGGACGCAACCAGGGGATGATCCGCGTGCTCGATGCTGACGTCCTCGTCCCGCACGGTATCCCCCTTGCACACCATGCCCTCATGCCCCCGGGCCAGAACTGGAGGGCGCCGGATTCACTCCGGCGCCCGGGATCGACGATAAGGATGTGGTCCCAGAAACCTCAAGCGCCGGCAGCGCGCTCGCAACCGACTCCGCCGCGGAGGAGCAAGCCCCGGCTCGGTAAGCCGGTCATCCAGACGCGCCGCACCTGGCTCACGGTCCTCAAGTGGGGCGCGATCGTCGCGTTCTCTGGAGCTCTGCTTCTCGTCGCGACCGCTGCGTTCGTGTTCTGGATGTTCGGCCGCGATCCGAAGCTCCCCGATTACAAGTCGCTGAGCGACTACAAGCCGAAGCAGGTCACGACGATCCTCGACGCCAACGATCGCCGGATCGGTGAGATCTACACCGAGCGCCGGACCTACGTTCCGTACGAGAAGGTCCCGCCGATCGTGGTCGAGGCGTTCATCGCAGCCGAGGACAACAAGTTCTGGACGCACGGCGGCGTCGACTACTGGGGCATGTTCCGCGCGGCGATCACGAACGTGCGTGCGGGTAAGTCGAAGCAGGGCGCGTCGACGATCACCCAGCAGGTAGTCAAGACGTTCCTCCTCACGCCCGAGAAGACGTACAAGCGCAAGATCCAGGAGATCATCATCGCGCGTCGCCTCGAGAAGGGGCTGACCAAGCAAGAGATCATGGCGCTCTACGTCAATCAGATCTACTTCGGTCACGGTCGCTACGGGATCCAGGAAGCGGCGCGCTACTTCTTCGGCAAGGACGTCGAGCAGCTCAACCCCGGCGAGGCCGCGGTGCTCGCGAGCATGCCGAAGAAGCCCGAGGTGCTCGCGGACGCGCTCTATGGTCGTGGTGGCAAGCCGCAGGACGTCAAGGATCGCCAGGTCTACGTGCTGAATCAGCTCGTCGTGATCGGCAAGCTCACGAACGCCGAGGCGCAGAAGTGGATCGATGCACCGATCCAGATCGTCAAGAATCCATTCCCCGAGATGGGGAGCGCGCCGGAGTGGATCAAGCTCGCCGAGGACGAGCTGATCAAGAGCGTCGGCAAGGACGCGGTCGACCGGCTGGGCGCCAAGGTCCGGACCACGCTCGACCCGGGGGTCCAGGCGATTGCTCAGAAGGCGCTGCAGAGCGGGCTGCGCGCCGTCGACAAGCGGCAGAAAATCGGCCGACCGCGTCGCACGCTCGCTGCGGACAAGGTCGATGACGAGATCGCCCGGCTCGCGAAGAAGCTGCCGGCGGGTGGCCCGAAGGCGAAGCACGTCTACGAGGCAGTCGTCACCGAGGTCTTCGACCAGGATCAGGAGGTCGTCATCGATCTCGGCGCGTGGAAGGCGGCGCTGGTGCTCGGCGGACCCGAGGACGACCGGTTCAATCCTGCCGAGGACGGCGTCACGAAGAAGGCGAGCGAGCGGTTCAAGCCAGGTGACGTCGTCGACGTGACCCCGATCGCGGACGACCTGGTGGCGGCGGCCACGGGCGATCAAGATGACGACAAGAAGCAGAAGAAGCCGAGCGGCCCGAAGCACGCCAAGCACCGCGTCACGTTTCCGCCCGCGCCCGAAGGTGCTGTCGTGATCATCGAGACCAAGTCGCGCAAGGTCCGTGGACTGGTCGGCGGCTATGCGTCCAAGGCCAAGCGACTCAATCGCGCGTTCGCGGAGCGCCAGCCGGGCAGCTCGTTCAAGCCGTTCGTCTATGCGGCGGCGATCGAAACCGGTCGCTACACGCCGGCCTCCGTCATCAACGACGCGCCCGAGGTGTTCGATCTCTGGCGACCGAAGAACTACGAGAGCGGAAAGTTCGAAGGCCCGGTGCTGCTGCGCCACGCGCTCGCGAAGTCGATCAACACGGTCGCGATCCGGGTGACCTACGATCTCAAGCCCGAGACCGTGGCGACGCTCGCGAAGAAGATGGGGATCCGCCAGACGGGCCTTCCCCACGAGATGTCGCTCGCTCTCGGATCCGGTGAAGTGACGCCACTCGACATGACGAACGCGTTCGCGACGTTTGCCGCGGGCGGGATGTATGTAGCGCCGCGGTTCGTCGATGCGATCGACGGCAAGGTGACCGACGCGCCGAAGGGCGAACAGGTGATGCGCGCCGAGGTCGCCTTCGTCATGGTCGACATGATGCAGTCGGTGGTGAACGAGGGCACCGGTCATCTCGCGAAGGCGCTCAAGATCCCCATCGCCGGCAAGACCGGCACGTCCAATGAAGCGCGCGACGTGTGGTTCGTGGGCATGACCGCGGACTACACGATCGGCGTCTGGGTCGGCCATGACGAGCCCAAGTCGCTCGGCAAGTCCGAGACCGGCGGTAGCAGCGCGGTCCCGGTCTTCGTCGACATCGTCAAGAACATGAAGCTGCCTGCGAAGGCCTTCCCGAAGCCCGCGCACGTCGTGACCGCCACGATCGACAAGAAGACAGGCCTGCTGTCGCCCGAGGGCGCGCCGAAGGGCTCGATGCGCTCCGAGGTCTTCCTCGAGGGTACCGCGCCTACCGAAGTCGCCCCGATGCCCGATGAAGTGACGACCGACAACGCCGTGACCGGCGAGTACACCGACTGAGAGCGAACCGTACAGATCGAGTTTTTGCCCGCAGCGCAGCAAGGGCGAGAACAACCGTGCGGCGAGTGAACCCCTGTAGCGGGATGGTGATCGATTGACGGTGATGGAGTGACGGTGCGCGGCGCCGTTTCGCTCGGTGCGGTGCTGCTGCTGGCCGTTCCCGCGGAGGCGGATCCGCGCGACGACTACTTCACGCGCCTCGCAGCCGCCGTACGCAGTGGCCTCGAAGAAGCCGTCGTCGCGCGAGCACCGAAGCTGGTCCCGCCGGTTCCGATTCGCGTGGCGTGGAAGGCGGTCCGCGTCGGCTCACTCGATCTCGGTGCGCCGCTGGTCGCGATGACGGCGGCGGATCTCGACCGCGACGGCAAAGGCGAGCTCTACGCGGTGACGTCACGCGAGGTCGTGGCGTTCGCACTCGAGTCGCGCAAGGTCAAGG
>JACCQV010000910.1 GCA_013813945.1 Deltaproteobacteria bacterium
ACGCTCTCGAACGTCAGGGTGTCGCCCGCGATCGCGATCAGCTTGAACGTCGTCGTGGTCGTCATCACCATACCGCTCTGCGTGAAGGTCCGGCTGTACAGCCACGATGCGCCCGGGCCCACCGGCGTCCGCGGCAACGGCATCGCGACCTGCTCGAAGCTCTTGCTCAGCGTGTCGAGCTGAGCCGTGAGGCCGGGCGGCAGGACGCGGCCTCCCGCGTCGACGTGGAGATCACGCAGCATGCCTTCGGGGGCGAGCGTGCCGCGCAGGACGAGCCCGCGCATGAGTTCCGTCTGCTCGGTCATCTGCGTCGCCGTGATCGCGCTACCCGGCCGATCGCGAGCGACCACGTGGGTGATCGTCGTGCGCACCTGGGTCGAGCCATCGGGGAGCACATCGTCGGCGACCATCTCGCTCGTCATCACGAGCGTTGGAAGCGGTCCGCCTTGCCCGCTCGCGTCGATGTCGACGTCGAGCGCGAGCTCGATGACCTGCGTCGTGCCCTTCGCGATGCGATAGCGCAGCAGCTGCCGCGGCTCGGCGCCCGCGTTGAGGAGCTGAACACCCGGCGGTGTCGGAAGCTCCCCCGGAGGCGGCTTCTTGTCTCCGCACGCAGCGAGAACGACCGCACATGCGACCGCAATAACCTTCATGTCGCATAGGATCGGATGGAATGGTCGAGGTGGCAAGCTCCCGGCTTTCCTGGAAAGATCAGCTACTTGCCAGAGCGCACGAAGCCCTTGACGAACTTGGATTTGAAAAGCATTATCAATGTCACCTCGTGATCGTCTGCCTCTGCCACCCGACCTCGGACCGCGACCTCGATGCGGTCATCGACGATGGAGCACGGACCGTCCAGGAGATCGGGCGCCGCTGCGGTGCTGGCACCGGTTGCGGCGCGTGCGTCGACGAGCTGCGGGATCGCCTCAACGCCAAGGGCGCGAACAGCTGCAGCCGTGATTGTGCGAACGACCTCGTCTCGGTACGCTCGCGGACCTGAGCGCTGTCACGTTCGTCGTGGCAAGGCGCGTACCGGGGACCCCAAGTCATCGAGGCGTCATGAAGGGCAATGAAGAGGTGCTATCGCTCCTCAACCAGCTGCTCACCAACGAGCTGACGGCGATCAACCAGTATTTCATTCACGCAAAAATGTGTGAAAACTGGGGCTACGACAGGCTCGCCGCGAAGGTTCGCGAAGAGTCGATCGATGAGATGCGCCACGCGGATCTCGTGATCAGCCGGATCCTGTTCCTCGAGGGTGTCCCCAACCTGCAGCGCTATCACAAGCTGCGGGTCGGAGAGACCGTGAAGGAGCAGCTCGAGAGCGACCTCCAGATCGAGTACGCCGCGATCCAGTTCCTCAACCAGGCGATCGAGGTCACGCGCAAGACCGGTGACAACGCCACCGAGGATCTGATGACCAAGATCCTCGTGGGCGAGGAACAGCACACCGACTGGCTCGAGACCCAGCTCGAGCTGATCCGCCAGGTCGGCGAGCAGAACTATCTCGCGCAGCAGATGAAGAAGTGACACGCCGGCGCCGGCCGGCTTGCCATCGTGGCAGCTCGAACGTCGCTCCCTGCCGCTAACGCCGCGTGCTCGCACGGTGCGCGCTGGCCAGATCGTTGCAAACCAGGCTTCCATGCTGGTGCTTCGGTCGTTCACGCTCGGTCTGCTGGGTGCCTGCGCCTGGATGCTCGCGATCCTTGTCGCTCGCAGCGAGCCTCAGTGGTGCCCCGCACCGCGAGCGCCCGCGCCTGCGGCGGTGGTCGCCAACCCGATCACGGTGATCGACCTCGCGTCCGCGTCCCCCGGGGCGTGGAGGGTTCGCGACGTCGCCGATATGGTACGGCTCGCGCCAGGTGAGGAGATCGTCGCGGTCAACGATCGCCCTGCGGTGGTCTCGTGGGGCTGCAGCCGTGCACCGCACGACTGTGCCGGTGCCGTGCTGGCGCGTGGGCGGTACGTCGAAGGCCTGGCGTCCGAGATGACTGCGGAGCAAGTTGCCGACTTCACGGTGGCCAGCGCGACCGCGAGTCGACGCGTGCTCGTGCTGATCCACTAGCGCTGATCGAGCTCGATGCCGACGTCGTGACAGGCCTTCACGATCCGCAGCCTCTGCCGCGGCGCGGATGGCGGGACCTGGCGCAGCGCGATGCTGGCAGCCTCGCGATCCTGGTTCTTGCGGCACGCGATCACCCCCTTGATCGCGTACGCCCTCGCCCGCTGGCCAGGCGCTGCATCGGAGTTGATCACGGTCTGCGCGAGCCGCCAGGCCTCGTCGGTCTTGCCACTACCCAGCGCGGCGTCGGCGCGATCGAGCTGACCGCGAGCCGTCGGGTCGTCGTCGGTGGCGACCGCCACAGGCTTCGTGTTGGGAGGCTTGGTAGGCTTCGCCGTGACCCGCGCGGTCGGCTTCACGGGAGCGGCGGTCACGCCGTGTGCATTCGAGCTCGAACCAGCCGAGCCGGCCGCACCCGAGCCCGGACCAGCCGAGCCGGTCGCCGCAGAGCCCCTCGCACCTGGGTCCGTTCCCGTATCCGCGGTCGCGGCCGCACTCGACCCAGATCCGCTGAGCGTACTCGCCTTGGGCTCGTCGCCCGTCGCACGCTCGACCTTGTCGGCTGGCGTGACGATCGCGATCGCGGGTGCGGCGGCCGGCGCGATCTCGGCCTTCGGCTCATCCGACCTGCGCATCACCATGAAC
>JACCQV010000950.1 GCA_013813945.1 Deltaproteobacteria bacterium
GTCGCGAGGAGCGCGACGGTTCGAACACGATCAGCGAGTGTCATAGAGGTCCTCGGGCGGAACGGACGGGGACTTGGGTGCGGGCGGTGGCGTCATCGAGGGTCGGGATACGGGGCGGCGCTGCGGCTTGGCCTTCGGCCGTGCCTTCACGGACTTCGTGATCGTCTGCTTCGTTGCCTTCGCGGCGGTCGCGCCGGTATCGCTCGCGCGAGTGGCGGCGGCAGTCGTCGCTGCTTGCGTGTGTTCGCGTGCGACGTCCGTCGGTTCCTTCGCGATGGTCGCCTCACGCGGCGCGACAACGACGACCTCCGCGGCGACGGACGGCGTCACCGGCGAAGGCGCGGGTTGAGTGACCGCGACACCTTCGGGGACCGAGGTCGAGGCAGCGACGGCGTCATCACCGCGTGTCATGAACAGCGTCGCGACCACCGCGACGGCGACGCCGAACAACACGATCGCAACGGCGGCCCGGTTGCGCGGCCGAATATTGGTCACGCGCGGGTCATCGAGGACCTCGTCCTCAGAGACGAACCAGCCGCCTCCCGACTTCAACGGCCGCTGCTGTGCGGCGATGATCGAGCTCGGAGTACCGGCGCCCGTCGAGATTGATTGCGGCTCCGAGCCACTGCGGGCCCGCGGGACGGACTTCGACGAGTTCGATTTGCGGCGGCGAGACTTCCCGGCTTTCTGGGTTCCCTGCGCAGGCGGCTTGAGGCTCTGCGTCGGCTGCGGGGTGCCGAGGTTGAGATCGTACGACGAGCGATATCCCGGGGCGATCGGCATCGCCGGCGCGAGCGGCGGGACGACGATGTCCGACGTGCTGATTCGCGCGATCACGTACTCGAGCGCGTGCTGCAGCTCGGTCATCGACTGGAATCTGTCGTCGGGAGACTTCTCGAGACAGCGAAGGATCAGCCCGTCGATCAGGTCCGGCAGCTCAGGAACGAACGAGCGTGGAGCCGGCGGGTCCTCCTGAAGGTGCGCGACGATGAACTCGCCCGCGCCTTCGCACTCGAAGGGCGGCCGGCCGACGACCATGTGGAACAGTACGCAGCCGAGCGCGTAGATATCGGAGCGATGATCGACCTTGCCGGCACCGCGGCATTGCTCGGGCGACATGTACACCGGCGTGCCCATGGTCGTTCCCGACTGGGTGAGCGCAGGTTCGTCACCAGCGACGCCGAGCTTGCAGATCCCGAAATCGAGGATCTTCGTGCGCTCGCCGCTCTGAGCCTCGGCGTCCGCGATCAGGTAGATGTTCTCGGGCTTGAGATCGCGGTGGACGATGTCCTTGTCGTGCGCGGCCGCGAGAGAGCCGGCGACTTGACGAGCGATCCGCAGCGCGACGCACGGCGCGATCTGACCCATGCGATCGATCCGCGTCTGCAGCGACTCGCCTTCGAGCAGCTCCATCACGATGTACGCGGTGCCATCGACGTGATAGCCGAAGTCGAAGATCTGGACGACGCCGTGATCGGTGATCGCCGACGTGGCACGGGCCTCGGTGAAGAACCGTTCGACGATCTCGCTCTGGACGGAGAGCGCGGGAAGCAGCGTCTTGATTGCGGCCCGGCGGCCGAGAAGAATGTGCTCGCCGAGGTAGACGGTCCCCATACCGCCCACGCCGATCTTGCGGACGATGCGGTACTGACCGATATGGCTGCCTACGTTCACGAGAAAATAGTAGTCATGAATGCGGTAATTGTCCAATGACTTCGCGTAGTTGAGGCGTACGAGCACGGTGTGCGCGGAGGACCGTGCGACCGTGTCCAACGGAGTTTTCTCAGTCCGTAGTTTCCGCGACTTAGGCTCCCGCCGTCGTCCGTGAGGTTCCTAGCGCTACCCCACGAGCAGGAAATTCGGCGCCACCGCGGTTCGTGGCAGAATTGATTCCGATGAGCGTGGCGACTCGGTGTCCTCGCGCGGTCGTCACCACGACGTGAAGCGCATCGGCGAGATCCTCATCGCGAATGGCTGGATCGAACCGTCGATCCTGCAGCGCGCACTCGTCAAGCAACGCGAGACCGGCCATCGCCTGTGCTCGTACCTCGTGCTGGGCGGCGTACTCGGGGCCGACGATGCCGCCTGCGCGCTCGGCGAGCAGCACGGCGTTGCCGCCGCCCTGCAACGTCACCTGTCACGGCGCGATCGCTCCCTCGCGACACTTCTCTCGCCCGCGCTTGCGCGTGCGTGCATGGCGCTACCGATCGGACGCATGGGCACGGGCGAAGTCATCGTGTGCGTGCGCGACCCGAGCCCGAAGCTCGAGACGCAGCTCGCGCGCGCGATGAAGGAGCCGATTCGCCTCGCGGTAGCCCCCGCGCACCAGCTCGAGGAGCTCGTCCTCGAGACCTACGGCGCCGACGAAAACGAATTCGAAGTCGACCTCAGCACCGGGCCGATCATGTCACTCGATCTGGAGGACGTCCCCGACGCCCCCACCGGCGAGGATTCGCTGGCCGACCCGGCGATGCTCGAGCTCGTCGATCTCGACGCGAACGGCGTCGCCAGGGATGCGTCGCAGGAACAGCTGCCGATCGGCAATCAGCGTGGTTCCACGCTGCCGCCGACGAACACCACGGCCAGCGATGCGTCGGGGATCGCCGGCTCGCGCACGCAGACTCCGCCGCGCAGCTCGCTCGACGCAGCCGCTGGCATCGCCGTGTCGCGGACGCAGACCCCGCAGGCGTTCGACCCGGCAGGGATCGCCGTTCCGCGCACGCAAACGCCGATGCAGAGCGGCCTCGACGCCGCCGGTCCTGCCG
>JACCQV010000963.1 GCA_013813945.1 Deltaproteobacteria bacterium
AGCCTGATCGATTCCCACGAGGAGCTGGCGGCGGCGCTCGGCCGTACCGGCGGTGCGCGGAGCCTCGATGGGAAGCTCGAGGCGAGCAGGCTTGCCGGACTCGGTCGGCGCGGGCACGTCGATCCAGCCGGCGCGGCGGAACCGACCTGCGGAGTCGGCGGCCTCGACCGTGTGGCGGCCTGGCATGACGCGCACGCGCAGCGGAGCGCGGCCGAGCTCGATGCCATCGACACGGATGTCACGGCGGCCCACGCTGGCGATCTCGAGCGGCGCGGAGCCGGTGACGAGTGCATCGAGGTTCCACATCGGAACGCGGACCGGATCCGCCTCGCTCAGCGCTGCGAGCTCGACGACCGAGAGCGGGACCACGAGGTCTGCCGTGATCGGGGCACCGGTGGCGACCTGCATGCGTCGTGCGGTACCGACCTCGACCTGCGAGGTGCGATCGCGCACTGCGACGAGACCATGCCGGCACTCGATCGTGATTGCCTGCGGGTTGCGCTCGACGCGAAACCGCGTGCCACGGACCTCGATCGTGTGATCGCCGGCGATGACGACGAACCGCTGACCTGGAAGTCGCGGCGCGACCTCGAGATCGATCGTGCCGTCGACGACGAGCTCGATGAGCTTCGCGTCGAACCGGCGAAGCTCGAGTGTCGAGCGCGGGCCGAGGCCGAACGCACTTGCGTCGCCGAACTGGACATCGACGCGGCCATCACCGGTCGCGATCACGGTGCCGGCGCCAAGCCGACGCGCGAACAGATCGGTCGGTAGAACGCCGTCGATCATGACGTCGTCGCCGATCGTGGAGCCCGCCGTCCGGACAACCAGGCCAGCGAGCGCGGCCGGTAGGGCAACGGGCTCGGTCTCTGGTTTTGGCGGTGCGGTCACGGGCCGCGGCGACTCGGCAAGCGGCGCTTGATGCGTCATCCGCGGTCCATCGGTGGTCGTGACGAGGGAGAGGGCGCCGACGGCAGTGGCAGCGGCGAGCGCGACCCATGCGAGGTTCGGCACGCGACGACGCGGCGGTTGCGCCTGCGTTCGCTTCTCCTTGGAGACCGACCAGTGCACGCGCGCGCGGACGGAGTCCCACGGCAGCTCGGGTGCAGGCTGCGCACGGATCGTGCCGAAGGTGTCGCTCGCGCCACGGACCCGCTGGCGAGCGCGCGCACACGAGGTGCAGCTCGCGGCGTGCTCGTTCATCGCGGTGCGCTCTGCTTCGGGCAGCTTGCCGGCAAAGGCGTCGGCCCAGCGCTGTGGTTTGATGTGGCGACTCACGAATCGCCGTCCTCGGCGATGATGCGGTAGAACTCGCGGCGAGCGTAGAACAGCCGCGTGCGGACGGTCACCGGGTTGGAGTCGACGAGGTAGGCGATCTCCTTGAGGTCGAGCCCTTCGATCTCGTGAAGGTAGAGCACGATCCGCTTCTTCGGCGCGAGCAGCTCGAGAGCGCGATAGACGCGGGCCTGATCCTGGTGGCGCTCGAGCGCGCGATCGGGAGTCTCGGGCCGCTCGACCAGGCTCGGATCGGCGATCGCAGAGTCGAGATCGTTGACGCCGATCGGCGGTGGACGGCGCTTGCGCGTACGGATCCGACCCAGCGCGACGTTGACGCAGATCCGGTAGATCCACGTCGAGAGGCGAGCGTCGCCGCGGAATCGCGCGAGGCCGCGGAACGCGATGACGAAGACCTCCTGGACGAGATCGTCGAGGTCGGTGCGATCGCCAAGGACGCGGTACAGGTTGCCGGCGATCGGGCGGCGAAACCGATGATAGAACTCGTCGTGCGCGCCGCGATCGTCGGCCCGGCACCGCGCGATCAGATCGGCCTCATCGGCCGGCCCGAGTGCAGCCGATGACCCCGTCTCGCGCTTCACTGGCCCCAGCATAACGTGTCAGGACGTTAGTCGCCGGGCTGGATCCCATCGTTCATTCGATGTGATGGACGTCAACACCGACGAGCCCGCCGGGTGCGACACCCCCCCCCGTGGCGGGGTCGAGCTCGATGACCAGGAAGTGGCGGTCGATTCCGTCCCCGCGCAGGGGTTCGGCCCCTCCCCCGCCCGAGATGTACGCCGGGATCCCGCCATTCTCGTAGGAGACGAGGGTGTGGATGTGGCCGTAGAGCGT
>JACCQV010000982.1 GCA_013813945.1 Deltaproteobacteria bacterium
ATCTGGTCGGCGCCGACATCCCGCGCTGCGGCAAGGCCCGCGATCACCGCCGGCAAGAAGGCTGGCTCGGAGCGCCCGCCACGATGGCCTTCGGGAGCTTGATCCGGAGCGTCCGTCTCGACGAGCAGCAGGGCAGCGTCGACCAGACGCGCGGCTTCGACGGGGCGGCGGGCATTGGGATAGCTGACGGGACCGGCGAACGAGAACGCCATGCCGAGATCGCGGTAGATGGGCACAAGCTCCGCGCCGCCGGAGTAGCTGTGCAGGATCCCGCGGACCGGACCCTCCTCGCGCAGGATCCGGGGCGCCGCATCGTGCGCTCGCAGCACGTGGATCACGACGGGCTTGTCGATGGCGCGGGCCGCCCGCAAGTGGGCACGAAAGATCTGCTCCTGGCGGGGGACGTCCGCGGTCCCACCGTCGAGGCCGCACTCACCGATCGCGATCGCACCGGCCTCTTGGACCGCTCGGGCGATCCGCTCGGCCAGGTCGCCGGCGACCTCATCCGCGGTGAGCTCCGGAACGATCTGCGGATGGATCCCGAGGGCACACCGCATCCCGTACGGCGCGTGCCGGCCGGCGAGCTCGACGAGCGCCGCCCAGGTCCGCGGCCGGATCGCGGGGACGAGCATGCCGATCACCCCCGCCGCGACCGCGCGCGAGATCACCTGATCGCGGTCGGCTGCGAACGCGTCGAGGTCGAGGTGGCAGTGCGTATCGATCACGTGCTCGACGATCGTAGCGTAGGATCTAGCTGTGAGGCCCTGGATCCGGGTGATGGCCTGGGTGAACACGAGCGACGCGATCGTGGCCCACTGGCTACGCGCGGCTCGCGAAGCGTTGCTCGGCGAGATGCCGATCCTCGCCGGCGGCACGGCCCTGTTCGCGATGTTCGCGGTGGTGCCGACGCTCGCAGCGAGCGTGGCCATCTACGGCGTCGTCGCCGATCCTCATCAGATCCAGACGCACCTCGATGGCCTGGAGACCGTGCTCCCGCCGGACGTCGTGACGTTCATCGCGGACCAGCTCGAACGCCAGGCGACACGATCCAAGCGCCAGCTCGGCGTCGCACTCGCGATCAGCATCTTCATCGCCATCGTCGCCTCGCGCGGTGCAGCACGGGCTCTGATCGACGCGCTCAACCGCGCCTACCGCGTGCGTGAGCGCCGCACACCGCTCCACAAGCTTTTCGTCACGATCGCGATGGCGTCCGGAACGCTGGTCGGTCTGATGTTGATGTTCGGGGTCGTCGTCGCGTTGCCCGGAATCTTCGCGCTGTTCAATCTCCAGGACTACGCGGTCATCGAGTGGCTGCGCTGGCCCGCACTGATGACCGTCATCATCGCCACGTTGATGGCGCTGTACCGGTTTGCACCGTCACCCCGGCCGCTCGGGACGAAGCAGCACCTCTGGCCTGGGGCCGCGATCGCGACCGTCCTCCTCTTGCTGGTCTCGGTCGGGCTCTCGCAGTGGGTCGGGCGTGTGGCGTCGTATGACGTGGTCTACGGCACGTTCGGCAGCGTCGTGGTCGTGATGCTGTGGTTCTACTTCTCGGTGATCGCGATCGTGCTCGGAGGCTTCGTCAATGCCGAGCTCGAGCGGCACGCCGGCGCGCCCGCGCCCGATCGTTCGATGTACTAGCCGAAACAGAAACGAGCCGCCCGGAAAAGGGGCGGCCGCCAGCCGGACACAAGTTGAGAAAGGGGCCTGACCCCTTTCGCCGACTCAGATGGACTTGGTGCCGAAGAACCGCGCTGTCGTGATCGGGGCGGGGGTTCCGGAGTAGTTCATCTCGCCGGTCCAGATGCCGGTCTGGATCTCGTCCATCTTGCCGTCGCGGTTGCGGTCGATGCCGCGCGCGGTGCCGGTGAGGCCGAACTCGAGCGCCGCGACGTCGACGTTGTCGAGCGCCTTGTAGAACGCCGTCGAGCCGAGCTTGAGACCGGTGTTGCACGCGCCCTCGAAGGTGCTGGGCGAACCGATGTCGAGCCTCTCGTGGATGTACCGGCCGACAGCCTGGCAGTTGATCATCTTCTTGAGCAGGCCCTCGAGGTCGGTGACGCTCGGGTCGATCATCGGGATGATCGCCTGGTTCATGGCGAGCTTGAGCAGCGAGCCGTACTTGAGCGGCACCTTGTGCGGTGCGATGTCGAGCTTGCCGGTCTCCACGAGCATGACCTGGAGGCCCTCGACCTTGACGTCCATGATCCCGTAGTCGGCGAAGTGGAAGTCCATGTCGACGCTGTCGATGTTGAAGTGGAGACCCTGGACGGTCTTGATCGCCGCGCCTGCTGCGGTGATCTCGAGCTTCTCGATCGTGCCGAAGTGGTGCGCCACCTGGCCGAAGGCGTCGCCGACCTCGACGATCTTGGTCACGAAGTCCGGGGCGACCTCGAGGAGCTTCGTGTTGAGGTAGCCGGCCACGAACGGGATCGAGCCCTGGAGGGTGTTCTTGATCGAGCCAGCCGGCAGGGCCGCGACGACCTGCTCGACGATGAACTTCGTCGGGTCATCGGGATCGTCGGTCGCCTTGATGAAGTAGTTGACGACCGTGCCGGCGGTGCCGGGCAGGTTGGTCGCGAGATCGAAGTCGCTCTGCACGGAGAACGTGCCTTCCGGCGTCAGCGGGACGGGGAGCTCTTCGCCGGGCGGGTTGACGATGTCGTCATCGTCGTCCTGGCCAGGAGCGTCGGCGGCGCAACCCGCGACGGCGGCACCCAGGAGAAGGAACAGGGACATGGAAAGGTTGCGCTTCATTTTCGTTTCTCCGTCGAGGATTGGTGAGGATTCGTTGTGCAGCGCGTGTGCCACGACGTGCGCGCCGATCGATCAACGACTTGCGCAGTCTCTTCATCTCGAT
>JACCQV010001077.1 GCA_013813945.1 Deltaproteobacteria bacterium
TCTTGAAGTAGCCGTCGGCCTTGCCCCAGCCGTAGATGGTGTCGGCGACGCGCGCGATCATCGCGCGGACCGAGGACTCGCGCTGCGGCGTGCCGAGCGTGCCGCGGAAGTACTTCTGCACCACGACGTTGGTGGCGGTCTGCGACCACGTCTTGGGGAACTCGACGCCGCGCTGCTCGAAGAACACCTTGCCGTCTGCGCCACTGATGATGGCGTCACGCAGCTCCCATTCCACCGTCTCGAACGGATCTACACCCTGGCGCGTGAAGAATCGCTCCACGGTGAGACCCGGGCGCTGGTCCTTGATGACCCGGCTCGAGACTTTGGCTCTCTCACCCTTGGCAGCGACGGCGACGGACTTCGCGAGCATTGACCCTCCTGGAACTTTCGGCATGAACAACGTGGAAATGATGGATCCGAGGTCTGATCCCGGGCACAGGTCGCCCAGGGGCAGTTCAATCGAACTGCCTGAAACCCCAGCAGAAAACCAACTCTAACTAACCCTGCGGCGACTGACTTCGTGGACGGAGACTCGAGCGGATGGCGGCTTTAACAGAGGACTGTGACGGTGCGCGTCAGCTCGTGTGATCCAGGTGGGACAGTCGCGGCGGAGTTCTCTTTTAACGAGGCCACCGTGAGGGGGCAAGAAAAAGCGCCACTAGATTTGGTGGGTCAACCGGGAGCGACGACTACAGCTAGTGTACGTCCGGGTGAGATATTCAGGTGGAGTAGTTGTGGATTGAGGGTGGATTGTGAGTGGACGGGGATCGGTTTCGTGAAGAATTCTCAGTCGTTGTTTGGGGCTGTGGACAAGCCTGTGGAGGCCTGAAAAAGCCTGAATTGACGCGCTGAGTTACGGGCAGATCCCCGCGAGAAAAAAATTTGCGATGCGATCCGGAGTAGCGTCTAAGGGAGGGTTTTCAAGAGCAGATCCCGCCCCCCTCCTCACGGAGCCGCAGTGCGTCAATCCGCTGCTTGTGAGCGAGATTCGCAGTGTCCGCGGCCCGGACGCGAGGTCCGCCGCTCGGACGGCCCGTCCGGGGCTCGGACGGTCGATACCGACGTGTAGGTGTCGCGCGACGCCGAGCTACTTCATGTCGAGCGTGACCGTGCCGCCGACGCATGCGCCGGTCTCGCTGGTCGTCACGAACGTCCCGCCCTCCTGGCCGGTGGCGGAGATCGTCTTGGGCGCGTCCACGGTGACCTCGGCCGACACCCCGGCGCTCTTTCCGTTGGCGTCGGCGACATCGATCATCGCGCTGCCCGCGGAGACCTTGGCGTCGATCGAGAACGCCTGGCCGGCGGGCACGTCGAGCTTGAAGTAGCCGCTGTCGTTGCACGGCGCGGTGACGTCGATCCGGACCGGCAGGGTCTGCGTGGGTGCGGTGTCCATGGTCTTGCCCAGCGCCGTACCTCCCGCGGCGCCACCGCCGCCCGTCGGAGCGGTGGAGTCGGACTTCTTGGAACCGCCGCAGGCAGAGGCGGCGAGGAGGACGGTGGCGAGGAGCGCGATGCGATGCATCCGTCCACCGTATCAGAGCCGGCGCGCGACGATCGCGATCAGCGGAAGCGCTTGAGCTCTTGAACCGCGCGGGCGCGCTTGCCTGCGTTCGGATGATCGCGCGAGGTCTCCTCGAGAAACTCCTTCGCCGGGTCACCGATGTCGTTGCGCAGGAAGCTCGACAGCTCCTCGTTGTAGGTCGGCGTCGTGATGAAGCCCTTGAGCACCAGCTTGATCAGCTCGGGATCGGAGCGATACGACGGCTCGAGCCGGATCGCATCGCGGAAGTTCTTGAGGCCGTCGGTCCACCACATCTTCGCGAAGTAGAGCTTGCCCGCCTGGTACGGCAGGTCCGCGTTGTCGGGGTACGTCCGCCGCGCCTTGGTGAGCAGATCGATCGCCCGCTCGCGCTCGCCATTGCCCGCCAGCTCGGCCGCGCGTGCGATCGTCTTCGCCGCATCGTCGGCGCGGACTGGATCCATCTCGATCTCGCCGGTGTCCGTCGTGGTGGTGGTCGGCTTGGCCGCGACCGTGTCCTTGCTGTCGTCACCGCCGCGCGCGGCCGCGATGATCGCGATCAGGAGGACGACCGCGAACACGCCGCCGCCAGCGATCGCGAGCTGGCGCCGCGTGTACGGCAGGCCATCGGGGTTGCGCGAGCCAACCTGGATCGGCGCGACGTTGTAGGGCCGCACCGCGAGCAGCGGATCGGCGGTCTCGGCGCGGGCGGGGATCACCGGGGACTCGAGCGGCCCGAGATGACCCTCCGCGGGGATCGGCGTATCGGGACGCAGGAACGCTCTCGGCGCGACCGGCCCACTCGACACCTTCGGGATCGTCGTCGGTACCGGGCCGCTCGGGACGCCGGCCATCGTCGACGAGACGGGGCCGCTCGCGGGGAGCACGGGTCCACTCGCCGCACCGGTCAGCGTCGCCGACACCGCACCGCTGTCGGCGACCGCGACCATGCCGAGCCGAGTCGCGCCGTGCGGGATCATCATCGAGTCGCTGATCGCCTCGGCCGCGATGCTGGCCGGCCCCGACCGCTCCCCCGTCGACGCGATCGGTCCCGAGCGCGTCGCCTCGAGCGCGTTCACGAACTCCTGGGCGCTCTGGTAGCGATCGTCGGCCGCCTTGGCCAGCGCACGCGCGACGATGTTCTCGAGCTCGCCGAACTCCACGCCCGGCACGAGCTCGGACAGCTTCGGCGGTGGCTGCTTGAGGTGCATCGAGACGACCTCGATCGGATCGTCCTTCGGCGAGTAGAACGGCTTTTGGCCGGTGAGCAGCTCCATCAGGAGGACGCCGCACGCGTAGAGATCGGTGCGTGCATCGATCGCGATGCCGCGGATCTGCTCGGGCGCCATGTACGCCGGCGTCCCGAGGACGATGCCCGTGGTCAGCGGCGACGTCGTCTCGGCCTGCAGGCGAGCGAGGCCGAAGTCGAGCACCTTGACGTGATCGCCGAGGCCCGCCTTCTGCGACAGCACGATGTTCGCCGGCTTGATGTCGCGATGAATGATCCCGAGCTCGTGCGCGTGCGCGAGGCCCGACAGCACCTGGCGCACGATCTCGACCGCGCGCGCCGGAGCCACCCTGCCCTGCGAGATCAGCGTCTTGAGGTCCTGGCCGCTGACGAAGTCCATGACCACGAACGGCTTGTCGTCGTGCATGCCGACGTCGAGCACCGACGCGCAGTGCGGATGCTCGAGCTTGGCCATCGCCATCGCTTCGATCTCGAACCGCTTGCGGCTCGACAGCTCGTTCGGGAGCTCGTCGTGCAGCACCTTGATCGCGACGATGCGCCCGAGCTTGAGCCGCTCGGCACGATAAACCACGCCCATTGCGCCCTCGGCGATCGCTTCGAGGACCTTGTAGCGACCGTCGAGGATCGCGCCAGTGAGATGGGCGCCTGGCACCGCCATGAGGATACCGTGGTACGAGACGCCCGTGCGCTGGTGGCTCGTCCTTCTGTTCGTCCTCGGCTGCTCGCGCCGCGAGGAGGCCGCGCCTACACCGGGATCCGCGCAGATGCGAGTGATCTCGTTGACACCCTCGGCCACCGAGGTCCTCGCCGCGCTGGGTGCGATCAACCTGATCGTCGGTGTCGATGACTACTCGACGTTCCCGCCGGAGGTGAAGGCACTCCCGAAGGTCGGAAGCTTTCTGTCTCCGAACCTCGAGACGATCGTGTCGCTCAAGCCGACCCTGGTGGTCGTCGATGACGTGCATGGTCCCGCGGCGGGCGCGATGCGGGACGCGGGCCTCGTCATCGTCGAGTGCCCGATTCACGCGCTGCCCGACGTCAAGAAGGCACTCGAGACGATCGGCAGCAGGATCGGCCGCACCGCCGAGGCGACCCGCGCGATCGCCGAGATCGAAGCGGCGCTCGAGACCGCACGCGCGAAGCGCCCGGCGAAGCGGCCCCGCGTGCTCGCGATCCTCGATCGCGAGGCGGGTGGGCTC
>JACCQV010001088.1 GCA_013813945.1 Deltaproteobacteria bacterium
AGGACCTGACCGAGCACTTCGACGAGGACGACCGCGTCGTGACGAGCGAGATCAAGGGCAAGGACGCGATCATGGACTCGATCAAAGAGTTCCTCGGGAAGGGTCGCTAGCCCTCGGGCGAGCGAAGCGAGACCAGAACATGACCATCAAGCGGTTCCCAGCGTATCTGCGCGACATGCAGGAGGAGCTCGAGGGCTACGCGAAGGGCTACGGGCTCGACTTCTTCCCGATCCTCTACGAGGTTCTCGACTACAAGACCATGAACGAGGTCGCTGCGTACGGCGGCTTTCCGACGCGGTACCCGCACTGGCGGTTCGGCATGGACTACGAGCAGCTCTCCAAGAGCTACGAGTGGGGCCTGTCGAAGATCTACGAGATGGTGATCAACACCAACCCCGCGTACGCGTACCTCCTCGAGGGGAACTCGCTGACCGATCAGAAGATCGTGATGGCGCACGTCTCCGCGCACGTCGACTTCTTCAAGAACAACTACTTCTTCTCGAAGACCAATCGCAAGATGATCGACGGGATGGCGAACCACTCGGCGCGCGTGCGTCGCCACATGGCGCGTCACGGGCAGGAGGTCGTCGAGGACTACATCGACGTCTGCCTCTCGCTCGAGAACCTGATCGATCCGATGTCGGCGTACATCACGCGGACGGCAAAGCCGCGGACGCCCGAACAGATCGAGGATGACGAGACCGGACCCGTGGGCCGCCTGCGCTCCAAGGGCTACATGGACTCGTTCATCAACCCGCCCGAGTACATCGAGGCGCAGAAGAAGAAAAAAGAAGAAGAGGTCAAGAAGCAGAAGCGGAGGTTCCCCGAGCACCCACAGCGCGATGTCCTCGCGTTCTTGATCGAGCACGCTCCGCTCGAGCACTGGCAGCGCGACTGTCTCGAGATCGTCCGCGACGAGGCGTACTACTTCGCCCCGCAGGCGATGACGAAGGTAATGAACGAAGGTTGGGCCTGTCTGGCCTATGATACTGTAATATTTACTGAAAACGGCCTTATTCCGATGGGTGAGCTGGTCGCAAGGGAAGCTGCTGCAAGCGTCTTTGACGGCGAAACGATTCAGCAGGTGTACGACCGCCACATCATCTTCGACCACGAAACGGTAACGATGAAGACGCGGCGTGGTCTCTCACTCACAGGGTCGAACAATCATCGCGTGCAGCTCGCCGATCGCACGACTTGGAAGCGTCTCGACGAGCTTGCATCAGGCGACAAGATTGCTGTCTCCGGGGGAGGCGATCTTTGGCCGACCGAGCCAGTTCGGATGCATTGGATCGAGCCATATCGCGTCACACGTTCGGACGTTGCGGCGAGGGCTGGAGTCGATCTCTACACGGTAGATCGGTACTACGCCGGTGCCGTTCGTGGCGCGGGCGCCGCTGCTATCAAGAACGCTGCAGTCGAGTACGAGCGCGATGACAACCTCGACATGCCGCTTTCTGTGAACAAGCGCGCGCCGATCCGGATCCCGGTCCTGCTTGATGAACAGGTCGGCGCATTTCTCGGATATCTCGTCGGTGATGGCCATATCAGTCGCGTCAAGCGGGTGATGGGCCTCACCACCGGTGACGAGCCTCAAGCCGTGACGTTCATGCGGCTGTCGTTGGACCTGTTCGGTGTCATCGCGAGCATGACCAGAGACGAAGGTCGGTGGCGTGTGCTGCTGCACTCGCAGCACCTAAGCGATTTCTTGATCGAGTTCTTCGGCATGACCCACGGGCCGAGCGCGCGAGAGAAGCAGATCCCCGAAAAGATCCTGCGCTCTCCCGAGCCGGTCGTGCGCGCGTTCCTTCGCGCGTACTTCGATTGCGACGGCTACGCCGGCAAGCAGGGCGTCATCCTGTCGACGATGAGCGACAAGCTCGCCGAACAGACTCAGCTCCTGCTCCTCAACTACGGCATCCTGAGCCGCAAGCGCAAGCAGAACGACGGCTGCTGGCACGTCCACATGGCGGGCGCCTCGGCCAAGAAATTCGGTGAGCGGATCGGCTTTGGCCTCGAGCGCAAGCAACAGGCGCTCGACCAGTACGTTGCATCGAAGCAGTGGTTCAAGGCCGAGACCTGGGACGACGAGGTCGTCTCGCTCGAACCGGGCCGCGCCGACGTCTACGACATCTCGGTCACGGAGACCCATCGCTACGCGGCTGGCGGCTTCATCAATCATAACTCGTACTGGCACTCGAAGATCCTGACGGAGAAGGCACTGACCGCCGCCGAGGTGATCGACTACGCGGACGCGAATGCCGGTGTGCTCGCGACGTCGCCGGGCCGCCTCAACCCGTACAAGCTCGGCGTCGAGCTGTTCCGCAGCATCGAGGATCGCTGGAACAAGGGGCAGTACGGCAAGGAGTGGGACGAGTGCGAGTCGATGGAGCAGAAGCGGAACTGGGACCGCCGCACCGGCTTTGGCGCCAAGCGGATCTTCGAGGTCCGCAAGCTCTACAACGACATCACGTTCATCGATGAGTTCTTCACGCTCGAATTCTGCGTCGAACAGAAGTTCTATTCGTTCGGGTTCTCCGAGCGCAGCGGCAGCTGGGAGATCATGAGCCGCGAGTTCAAGAAGGTGAAGGATCAGATGCTGCGCATGCTGACCAACCGCGGCCAGCCGGTGATCGTCGTCGAGGACGGTAACTTCGAGAACAAGAGCGAGCTGCTCCTGCGCCACATCCACGAGGGGATCGACCTCGATGCAGGCCAGGCCCGCGACACGCTGCGCAACGCGAGCCGGGTGTGGACGCGGCCGGTGAACCTGCTGACCAAGGTCGAAGGCAAGGGCAAGCTTCTCCGTTGCGAGGACACGAACCTCAGCGAGCGAAGCGCGGAATACTTATGAAGCTGTGGGCGTGGGGGCAGAGCGATCCGGGTCGCAAGCGCGAGCGTAACGAGGACAGCTACCTCGTCGATCCGGAGACCGGCGTCATGGCGGTCGCCGACGGCATGGGCGGCCACCAGGGCGGCGCGACCGCGAGCCGGATGGCAGTCGAGTACCTCGGTCGCGAGCTCGGGGAAGCACGCGGCAACTTCGAGAAGGCGCTGTTGGCGCAGATCCAGGCCAGCGTCCGCGTCACCGAGGAGATGGAGGCCGTCGACGTCCCGGACTCGGGCGTCGTACCAACCTCACCGCGCCAGCTCGCGAGCTATGCGGACCATGCGCAGCCTCCGGTCAGCGGGAAGGAGCCGACGCTGCCGGCCGGCGCCATTCATGCGTTCTCGCCGGCGCTCGAGCTCATGCGCGGTGTCGTTCGGCGCGCGAGCTCCGCGATCTTCGAGGCCGCCTGGGCGAAGCCCGAGCTGCGCGGCATGGGAACCACCCTGACCGCGATGCTCGTCCACGCGGGCCGCGCGCACGTCGTCCACGCTGGCGACTCGCGCTGCTACATGTTTCGCGACGGCCAGCTCCGGCAGCTTACCGACGATCACTCGTGGATCGCGGAGCAGCTGCGCACCGGCTCGATCAGCGAAGCCGAGGCGAAGAGCAGCAAGTTCCGCCACGTGATCACCAAGTCGATCGGCTTCGAGCGCGACATCGAGGCAGACACCAAGAGCGTGCCGGTGTCGGCAGGCGACTGCTTCCTGCTGTGCTCCGACGGGATGTCGAACTACGTCGAGCACGGCGAGCTCGAGCGCATCGTCGCGATGACCTGGTATCGCAAATTGCCAGCCACGCTGATCGACCTGGCAAACAGCCGCGGCGGGGACGACAATATCACCGTCGTCGTTGGGCTCGTTTCCAACACGCCGCCTGCACCGCCTGCGCACTGACCCCCAGGGAGCTGCCA
>JACCQV010001142.1 GCA_013813945.1 Deltaproteobacteria bacterium
TCGCTCGTCACGAGGAGCTCGTCGACGTCGACGACATGCCACCGGATGCGGTCCCAGCGGTCGCGATGTCGCTCCGACGCGATCGGCCCGAGCTCGCCGGTGTGGCTCGGAAAACACTCGATTCTGTCGGTGGTCACACCGCGATCCTCCAGCGCGTCCGCGACCGCGCCGAACGAGCTCCCGCACATGCCGGGACCTTCGTCGACGATCGCGAACGTCACGCTGGGATCGCGGGTCCACTCGTTCGCGAGCGCCTGAGCGACATGCAGTTGCCGCTGGTACGGCGCGCCGCGAGGCCGGACCGTGGCGGGCAGCGGGGCCGTCTGCGCCACGGCCACGATCGCGGCGAGCCCGCTACCAATGCTGCGGATCCCGATCACCTGACGGGGGCCGGGGCGGACCGCGATCGCCGTGGTTGCCGCCGCGAGATAGGCCTCCGGATACACCGCGTAGTACGCGTGGCCTTCGGCCAGCCGCATCCGGATGAGCGCGGGGAGCGGGGGCATGCGCAACGTCGCGAGCGCACGCGGCACCACCGGTCGATGTGCGAACGACGAGCGCCAGGAGGTGGCGATCTCATGACCGAGCGCGACGAGGACCGCCATCGCGGCGTCGCTGATGACGCCGCGCGAATCGATCTCCGAGAGCTGGGTCTCGGCATCGGCGAGCCCTTGCGCGAGCTCGCTCGCCTGGATGAAAGCCCCGACAAGTGCCGCATGGCGCGCGAGACCCGGCGGCCGTGCAATCAGCTCGTACAGGCTCCGCTCGAGCGCGCGAACTTCCTCTCGTGGGTCGGCGTCGCGGGTGTGATCGCCGAACACGAGCACTTACCTCACCTCGTAACGACGGTAGGCGCGCGCGGCCAGCTGCTCGAACGTCGGACTTGCGATCCGGTGCTCGCGCGCGAGGGTCTCGACGGCGTCGCAGGAGAAGCCTCCACCGACGGCGAGCTCATCGGTGATCCAGCTCAGGTTGAGCATCACGTCATGGCTACCGTTGATTGGCTTCGGAGAGCACGTGAATGCTCGAAGCCTCACAGGAGTCTGCGCGTCGGGAGCGTGCGCGGTCCTCCCAGGTGCTGTGGTCTGGCCGCACGACGTTCGTCGATGCTCATCGGCTCTCGCCTCGTCATCGACGAGCTCCGTCAGACGAACCTACTGTATCGCGAGCTGTGCGCGCAGCTCGCGGAACCGAGCTAGGCTGCGGCGAATGAGGATCACTGCAACAATCGCCGTTGTACTCGCGCTTGTGTCCTGGACTCACGTCGCCAGCGCCGAGGTCACGTGGTCGTCCACGGGCTGGATCAAGCTTGGAGAACGTGACGTCGATGGACGCCTCGACAAGGACACGATCGTCGTCGGCAAGAACGAAGGGAAGTTCGCGAAGCTGACGCTGGTCGTCGACAAGAGCGATCTCGAGCTTCTCGACTTCGAGATCACATTCGGCAACGGGGACAAGCACAACCCGAACGTCCGCCACCTCTTCAAGGAGGGGGCCCGCACACGCGTCCTCGATCTCCCAGGCGACGAGCGCATGATCAAGTCGATCAACCTCAAGTACAAGAACATCGCCGGCGGCGGCAAGGCGCACGTCGAGGTCTGGGCCTGGAAGTCCGCGGGCGTCGGCGCCGGCAAACCGTCCGCTGCGCTGTGGGATCACAAGGGCTGGACGAAGCTCGGCTACCGCACGGTCGGCGGCAAGATCGACAAGGATCGGATCACGGTCAAGCGCGTGAAAGGGACGTTCGAGAAGATGACCATCGTCGTCCTCGATAGCGATCTCGATCTGATCGACTTCGAGGTCAAGTTTGGCAGGGGGCCGGTGTGGAACCCGAACGTCAAGCACGTGTTCAAGGAGGGCCAGCGCACGCGCGTGCTCGACTTCCCCGGTGGCGATCGGGTCATCAAGTACATCGACATGAAGTACGCGAATCTCCCCGGCGGCGGGAAGGCTCGCGTCGAGGTCTGGGCCAAGTAGCGGAGCTAGCCCTCGCCGCGGCTGCCGCCTTGCTTCGCAGGCAGTCCGTCGAGTATGCGGCGTCCCAGCGCGATCGCGTCGATGGTCTTCGGGACCGCGAGCGTGATCTGACAGCTCGAGTCGCTGTCCCACGCGACGAGCTGCTGCAGCTCGCCGGCATCGACGAGAATCGCCGCCTTGCCGATGCCCTTGGGCGCCGTGGTCGTCGGCGACTGCGGCGTGTCGGGCTGCAGCGCGCTGTCATCAGCCGGGTTGCAGAACGCCTGGATGTTCGCGGATGCATCGACTCCGCGGCCCTCGATCCGACAGTTCGTTGCCATGTCCGTCCCATGTGACGTCGGCGTGATGGTCATGTTCGTGAGGTACTGGCGCTGCACCGAGCGCGGGATCAGCTGCTCGCACGACATCGCGTGATCGCTACTCTGTGCGACCCCGCTCGTCGAGGCCGTCATCCCTCCGGTGCCCGAGTCGGTATCCGTATCGACGGTTCCCGATGGCGCGCTGTAGGTCCCGCTCTCGGTGGCGGACTCGCGGTCGGAACCAGGGCCGGTCGCGAGCGAGCCGTCGCCCGTGGTGCCGGTTCCGGTCCCGGGTGTGCCGGTATCGGTCCGATCTCTGCGGCCGGCCCATGGATCGGTGGATCCAGTGTCATCGGTGGCACCGCGCGAGCCCATGGTTCCCGTGCGGGTGCCGGTATCGGTCTCCGCCGAGTTGCCGTCGCCGGTGCGGCTCGCGGCGCCCGACGTTCCGGCGGTGGCGGTCGTGCCGGTCGCATCGTGATCGGCGGTGCCGGGTGTATCGGTCGCACCGATCGTGCCGGTCGTACCGGTGGCGCCGGTCGCGCCTCCGCGCCCCGGCACGTTCGTGGTGTCTCCGGACGCGCCGGTTGCCGCGGTCGAGCCGGTGGTGCGAGCGGGACCGCTGGTGGTGGAATCGCGATCGCATGCGACCGCAATGAAGAGAATGGAGGTGACGACGAGTGCGTTGCGCATGCTCGAGGCTACCGTCGCGCTCCGCGCCACGCATCCGTGCGCCGTCGTCACTCCGAAAAACGGTTACAGCGGCGGTTCGCGCTCGAGCTCGGGTGCGCACGTCGAGACGCCGGCGCCGACGACCTCGAATGGGTGCGCCGGGAGAACCACCTCGTACTTCCCGCTCTTGCGATGGATCGCGTGCACGGTGTTCGTATGATCGGCGGTGGTGAACACGTAGAACACGCCACCCCAGTGTGCGAACGCGTATGCCTCGATCTCGCCGCTGGTCGCGCCGAGCGTCAGCCGCGCGCCGATCGCGACACCGGTGGATCGTTCGATCTCCTGTACGAACCCGCCCGAGACTGGCTCGGGAAAGTAGCCGAACAGCTTGCCGTCGGCCGTGCCGGTCAGCTCGGGACTGCGGTGCTGATCAGCTGCGATCGTCGCGATCGGCCGCCACCGCGGGGCGCCCTGCGCGATGTCGAGGATCGCGAGCTCCTGCGAGTTATTGCCCGCGACGTACAGCGTCTCGGAGGTGCCATCGGTGGCGAACCCCATCCCGAACGTGTCCGTCCCGTCGGCGGGATCGCCGGCCTTGGTGCAGTGCGCATCGAGGATCGAGACGCGATAGACGCGGCCGGTGTTGTAGAGCACCCACGCGATTCCATCGCTCGCCACCGCCATCGAGAACGGCTGACCGGACGGCTCGCACTTCAGCGTGCCGATCATGCGGAACGGATCGCCCGGCAACTTCTGCGGATCGAAGCTGAGCAAGTTGTGACCGCTGTCGACGACGTAGACGAGCTCGACGCCTTTGACCGCGCAGGTGTCCGTGCAGGTGCCGGCGCGGCATCCCGCCTTGCACTGCTCGAGCGTCTTGCCGATCGAACCGTCCACACACTGAACTACCGAATCGCCGACGCACACCTTGGGCCTCGTCGGATCGCAGGATGGCGACGAACCCTGGGAGTCCGGCAGTCGCTCCTTGCATGCAGCGATCGTCAGCAGCAGCGCAACAACGAATCTCATCGACGGACGATAGCCGAGCCCGACGAGCTACCTGGTCGCGGGAGCCGCGGAACCCGAGCCGGTCGCCGGAGCCTCGGCCGTCCCGGCCGATCCGGTCGCTGCCGAACCGGTCGCTGCTGAACCGGTCGCTGCTGAACCGGTCGCTGCCGAACCCGTCGCTGCCGAACCCGTCGCAGCGGATCCCGCCGCCGAGCCCGCCGCGGAGCCGGTCGCCGCGGAGCCGACCATCGTAGGAGCAGGCTCTGGCTGGAGCACCTTCTCTTCGTCCTTCTTGCCGGAGCAAGCCGCGAGGAACACCAGGGCCGAGACGACGACGGCTTTGAGCATGGGGGGGACCCTATCGCACGCGCGGCACGATGCAATGCGCGTCAGTCATCGTAGATCGTGATCAGGTCATAGCCGCGCGGATTGTCCCGGGCCGTGAACACCAGGGCGAGCCCGCCCGTGCCACCGCTGCAGCGGAACCCGACGACGCCGCCCCGAGCCAGCCACTCGTTCGCGTGGATGCGGAGGGTCTCGTATCCGGCGGGCGTGCCTTCCGGCAGCTCCTCGAACGGCTTGCCGAGCATCTTGCCGTAGCTGGTGCGCGGCTCACCCGGAACGCAGCCGCCGGTGCCAACCGTTCGCTGCGCCAGGAACGTATAGAAGTTGCCGACGTTCTTGCGCTCACGCTCGGCGGGGTAGGGCGTGCCGTCCTCGGCGGAGAACTGCGCCTTCTCGCTCTCGGTCAGGTTCGTCAGCCGGCCGTTGAGATCGTAGCGGTGCAGCAGGATCTCGTACTCACCGACGGCGGCGAAGTCGAACAACGCGACATAGGCGTCCTTGCTCTGCTTCACGGCGGCTTCGAAGTCCGCGACCACGCGATCGGCGAGCGCTGCGGGAGGCTTGGGCTGGCCCGGTGGTTTCGGCGACGAACAGCCGCCGAGCACCGCGAGGGTCGGCAGGATCAGGCTGCGTGCGCCCATGTATCTCCGTAGTCTTCGATGGCAGTTCCGACCGGAATTCCCAGCGCTTCGAAGCCGGGCACCAGGACCTCACGAACGCAGGTCGAGAAGATCACGCGCTCCTCGGCAGGCGTCATCAGCCCGTGCGTGCGTACCGCAGCGGTGACCTCACCGACGGGGCGCTCCGCCTCGACGACGTTCGCGACACCGCGGAGCGCTCGCGGCAACATCGCCGCGGCCGCGTCGATCACACCCTGGCCACCGATCTCGATCGCGTGGCGCATGTACGACCAGCCGAGCCGTGCGTGCATGACCTCGTCGGAATAGATCGACGTGAGCACCGCCTGTGCGGTCGGATCCGTCGTCAGGTCGCGCGTCGCGGACAGCACCGTCGTCGCGTAGGTCTCCGACACGCACGACACGAGCATCGTGTTCGCGAGCGCCTGATGAAGCTTGGGACGTTTCGGGTCATCCGGCAGCGACGACATCCCCGCGGGCGGCAGCTGCTGCTTGCCCGAATAGATCTGCGCCATGCGGATACACATCTCGGCGTGCCGGATCTCGTCGATCCCTGCGCGCAGGCACAGCGAGAGCACGTCCGCAGGCGCGCGTGCCGCGATCAGATCCAATGCGAGGACCGAAAATGTCGAGACCGCGAGGTACTCGGCCTCGGAGCGTCGCATCCAGGTGCCGGCGAGTCGCGCTCGCTCGGCGTCGGTCAGCGACGGTGCGGTGGTCTCCGCCCACGGGATGTGAACGGTGCGCCGCCGCATCAACCGGTGGTGCTCGGACTCGAGCGGCGTCCCCGACAGCCACCACGGGCTCGTCGGTTCGTACGCATCGTCGCGGCCCTGCGGCTCGATATCCCCGAGAACGTCCGGTTCCACGGTCGACCTACGAC
>JACCQV010001179.1 GCA_013813945.1 Deltaproteobacteria bacterium
TCTTGAACGTCGGTGAGTCGTCGCGCAGCGCGCTGTCGACGGTCGCGACCAGCTGTCCTTGATACGTGATCTCGGACTTGGTCACGATGATGACGGGCGCCTGCTGCAGCGTCTGCTTCGAGTCTGCGATCGGCAGGTCGAGGCCGCGCTGCGCCTGGAGGAGCTCACCGGAGGCGGAGAACACCATCAGGAGGAAGCACACGAGCATCGTCATCATGTCGACGAACGGCACGAGGTTGAGCGAGATGTTCGACGACCGCGCGCCGGAAGCACTGCCCGACTTCTTGACGAGGTGCTTGAACGGGACCGAGTGATAGAGGCGTGAGCCTGCTCTGTGAACTGGCATGGCCGACCTCCTTACAGTGACGGTCGAGCCGCGAGGCCCGCCGGGTCAGAGAGACCGACATCGATGAAGCCCACCTTGACGGCGAAGTCCATCGCACGAATGACATCCTGGTACGTGACCGGGCTCTGCGTCGTCGACTCCGCGGCGATCTCGAGATCGGCGCGATCGGCAAAGAACGCCGAAGCCTTGTGCTCCTTGAGCGTCGTCTCGAACTTTACCCAATCCTGAGATCCTTCAGCGAGCTTCGGGATCTCCTGGAACTCGTTGACGCGGGACAAGCCGACCCAGATCCGATCCGCCTGCACGAGCACGGACAGCGTGACGGTCTCGTCGTCCTTCTGGACGTTCGAGGTGTCGCGCGTCTTGCCCTTCGGCTGGATATTGATCTGAGCGATGTTGACCCAGACTGCGGTAACGAGAAGGAAGGCGGTCAAACAGCTCATCAGATCGATGAACGGAATGATGTTCAACTCGACGTTGACGCTTCCTTTTTCGTCGGTTCCTACTGCTGCACCCATGGTGGGTTCTCCTCGCTGGGGTTAGTCGTCGCGAGGAAGAACTACGCCTGGGGCTGCATCTGCGAGCGGTGCGACGTCACGAGGTTGACGACCTGCACGGTCACCTCATTGATGTCATCGATCACATGCGTCGTCTTGCCCTGGAGCAGCGAGTAGCCGAGGAGACCGATCAGCGAGGTGCCGATGCCGAAGGCGGTGCAGTTGAGTGCTTCCGAGATACCCTCGGCGAGCATCGTCGCCTTGTTACCGCCCTCGTCGCTACCGACGGAGCCGAACGACTTGATCATGCCTGCGATGGTGCCGAGGAGGCCGGCCATGACGGCGAAGTTGGAGAGCATCGCGAGGTACGCGGTGCGCGCGTTGATCTTCGGGAGCTCGCGGAGCGCGGCCTCGTCCATCGCAGCCTGGACCTCGTCGTCGCTCTTGTTGAACTTCATGAGGCCCGCCTGGACGATGCGGGTCATCGGCGTCGGGTTACCCGAGCAGACCTTGATCGCGCCCTGCACGTTGCCGGACATCACCTGGCTCTTGAGGAGCGCGAGGAGCTTGTCCTTGTCGACGGAGGCGCGGAACAGGTACACGGCGCGCTCGACGATCACGGCGATGATCAGCACCGAGGTGAAGAGAATGGGCCACATGCCCCATCCGCCCTTGTGGAACGCCGTTGAAATTGCGGTCAGCATCTAGAACATCCTCCGAGTGGGGTGCAGTGACGCGGTCAGGTCAGCGCTCATTGTGCAACGCCCGATCCACGGCCCAAGCGGTCGAGATGATTGTGGTTGCGCAGATCGCGAACCAATGTAACCCCGGGGCATCTCGGGACGTCGCGGGGCGAAACGCTACGCCTCCGATCCGAAGCATTTCGATATGCCGCAATGCGGCGGCTCAAGTGGAGTGGCGCAACGAAGTGCGGGAACCATTGCGCGGGGCTACTGTCGTAGTCGCATGAAGCTCCCGCGCTCGATCGGGCTCGTCGACATCGCGATCATCACCGTGGTCCTCGTGATGATCGTCCTGCCGGCCCGCCGAATGTACGCAAGTGCCGCGCACAAAGGTGATGAGGCTGCGCGGTTCGGCCTCGCGCTCTCCGAGGCGCGCACCATGGCGCAGCCGAACGATGGCATGCACGCGGCCGATCTCGGTCGCCGTCTGGGCGATGCTGAGTTCAAGGATTGGGCGATCGAGGTCGCGGCCGATGGTGCCGTGCGCGCCCGAGGTACGCCGAGCGAGTGGCGCGCGCTCCTCGCCGCCAGCATCGCGTACGTCGATCGACTCGATGTCGTCGCGGCGCTCGATCATGCGAATCGCGCGCTGGCGAGCTGTCAAGCAATGCAGGGTGGATGTCCCAGCTGGGAAGAGGTCCGCATGCAGCTCTATCAGCAGCATCTCGACGCAGGTGTCAGCTCGGGAATCGATCCCCGCCATGATCCAAAGGGCTTCCGCACCGCCGGTGAGGGCGCCGTTCGCACGATCCGCCTCAACACGCAGGACCGGGAGAGTGGCCCCGGTAACCGCGCTCCCTGACCTTTCAGGAACAGCTTCTGACTTGCCGTGCGTGCCCTGTTCGCGCGGGGTAGACTGCTCCATATGCGCAGGTCACTGCTGCTGTTGGTCCTGGCGGCGGTGTCCTGTGGTCAACCGGCCAAGCCGGCCGCGCCGCGCGTACGGCTGACACCGAAGGACATCGTTCAGCAGTCGACGGACGCGATCGTCCGCATCGAGGCCGGAGGCGACAAGGTCGGCACCGGCTTCATCGTCGACAAGCGAGGACTTGTCGCGACCAACCTGCACGTGGTCGCAGGCTCCAGCGAGATCAAGGTCAAGCTCCACGACAACAGCCAGTACATCGTGATGCAGATCGCCGGCATCGATCCGGGCCGCGATCTCGCAGTGCTCCAGATCAAACCAACGAAGCCGCTGTCGACGCTCCGGCTCGGTGACTCGGATCAGATGTCTGCCGGCGATCAGGTGATTGCGATCGGCAATCCGCTCGGCGTCTTCGACTACTCGGTCTCGAGTGGCCTCGTCAGCCAGGTCCGCGCGGTCTGCGGACCTACCGAGGAGAAGTGCCCACCCGGCGGCCTCACGCTGCTCCAGATCTCTGCACCGATCTCGCAGGGGTCGAGCGGTGGTCCGCTGTTCAATCAGTTCGGAGAGGTGGTCGGCGTCACGACGCTGATCGTCGCCGCCGGCCAGTCGATCAACTTCGCGGTTCCCGGCAACTACCTCAAGCCGATGGTCGCCAAGCCTGGTGCGATGTCCATGCAAGCGTTCGCCGAGCAGACCAAGATCGAAGAAGAGGGTCCGCCCCAGGACAACGTCCGGATCATGAAGATGGTCCCGAAGCACCCGGTCGCGATCCTCGATGGTTGCAACGACAAGGCAATCGGTGACGTGCTCGACGCGATCACCTCGGCGATCGATATCGGCGCCCCGCTCTACAACCGCGGCGACATCGAGGCGTGCTTCCGGATCTACGAGGGCACGTCGACCAAGCTCGAGCGCGATCCGCCGTGCGCCGGCGTTGGCAAGGCGTTTGGTGAAGGTCTGCTCCGAGCGAGCACGCTGGGGAGCTTCAAGGAAAAAGCCTGGGCACTGCGCGACACCTTCGACGGGCTGATCGATGTGGCGCAGCGCCGTGGCTTCAAGCCCGCAGCGAAGCCGTAGGATGCACTACAGTTAGACCGACAACGCGTGACGGTCCTCTACCTGTTCGATATCGATGGAACCCTGCTGCATGCGCACGGGTCCGGCCGCGATGCCTTCGATGCGGTGTTCGCCGCGCTCCACGGAATCGCCGGCGCCAGCGAGGGCATCTCCTACGGCGGCAAGACCGATGGTCAGCTCGTCGACGAGATCTTCGTCGCGCGCCTCGGCCGTACGGCCACGCCGGCCGAGCACACCGCGTTTCTCGACGCCTACCTGCCCCTCCTGCGCGAACAAGTCACCGCGCGCGGCGTGCAGGTGCTCGAGGGCGTGATCGAGGCGCTCGAATGGCTCGCGGCCCGGCCCGATGTCGTGATCGGCGTGGCGACTGGCAACATTCGCGCGGGCGCCGAGGTCAAGCTCACCGCCGCGAAGCTCGATCGCTGGTTCGCGTTCGGCGGTTACGCATGTGACTCGCCACTGCGCGCCGAGCTCGTCGCTCGCGGGATCGAGCGTGGCCGCGACAAGTACCAGCTCCGCGAGGTCGTTGTCGTCGGGGACACGGTTCACGACATCGCCGCCGCGCGTGCGTGCGGAGCCACGGTCTGTGCGGTCACGACGGGCGGGTATCCCGCCGAGAAGCTCGCGCACGCGGATGCGGTCTGGAGCTCGATGGCCGAGCTGCCCGCGTGGCACGCGCGGCGCTTCGGCTAGAGCACGCGGGTCACAGGTGCGGGCGCGCTGCGAGGCCGTCCGGATCCGTGATCTTGACGTCGGAGAACCCGACCTTCAGCGCGACGTCCATCGCGAAAACAATCTCCTGGTACGCAACCGGCTGGGCCTTCGTGCTCTCGGCGGCGACCTGGATCACCGGGTTCTCGGTGAACAGGCCCGTGGTCTTGTGCGCGCGCAAGCTGAGCTCGAGCTTGGGCCAGTCGTAGCCCGTGGCCGTCTTCGGAATGCGCTCGTACTCCTCGATCCGCGACACGCCGACCCAGATCTCGTCGGCCTCGACGAGCACCGACAGCTCCGGGTCCGGATCGATCTTGTCGGGACCCTCGCGCGACTTGCCACCTGCCCTGGTGTTGAGCTGCGAGATGTTCACCCACACCGCGGTGACGAGCAGGAACGCCGTCAAGCAGCTCATCAGGTCGATGAAAGGAATGATGTTGAGGTCGACGTTGCGAGCCTTGCTGGAGTCTTCCGTGCCGATGGATGCGCCCATGGCAAGCAGACACATGCGCGCGCGCACGGGTTGCGAGTCATGCGCCGTGGCAGTTCGCCACGCTCGCGCGCAGATCGCCGCGATCCTCGTGGCAGATCGCCACAAACGACGCGCTTACTTCTTGTCGGGCGACGCGGGGGTGGAGCTTGGCTTCGCTCCGCCCGGAGGCGCAGGAACCAGCGGCCGCTGTCCCTCCGGCGAGCCCGCTGCTTCGCGCTGTGCCTGCTGCGCGTCCTGCACGTCGTCGCTGGTCGTCGTGACGCGATGGCGTTCATCGTCATCGACGCTTGCCGGCGGAGCTACCGCCGGAGTGCGCTTGGTCGTGGCCGTGGGTGTTTTCGCGACCGCGCCCTGGCTCGGTCCGCACGCCGCCGACGAGAGGAGCAAGCAGGCTAGGAGGATCTTCATACCTGGAACCCTACCCCCAGGAGATCCACCGGCAAGTCCGGCTACGGTGTTGGGTCGTCGGAGCAAAAGCAGCACTCCTCGGTGCCGTCCGGCGTGCGGCTCTGCGCCTCTGACCTGCAGCAGCCCATGTGGCAGCGGTGTGGATCGTACTCGTGCGCGGGCTGCAGCGCCACGTCGAGCTCGAGCCTGTCGGAGGTCGCCGAGAAGATGCGGAGGCAGTGGTCGCCGAACGCGTGAACAGAACGATCACGCGCGTCGGGTAGCCAGGGCTGTCCGGACACGTCGAGCGAGAGCACGATGGCGGTCGACCCATCGTCAAAATTATCGTGGGACCAGCCGCGGTACGTCGCACGCTCACCGGAGGCCGCGATCGTGGTCTCGCGAGTGCGCACGAGCGTCTCGCGATGCCAGCGCAGATCTCCGGCGCACGGGCCCGCCGCCACGGCGTCTGCAGGAACGGGCGGAGGCGTCGTGTGATGCGCGAGCGGTGGCGACGGCGGCGCCGCCGTGCCCCCGCAGCCGATCACTGCGAGGA
>JACCQV010000001.1 GCA_013813945.1 Deltaproteobacteria bacterium
AGCTTCCCGACACCGACGAGCGCGACCGCCAACACAGGCGCCACACCACCGAACGTCGGCCCCGGGACCGGGATCGCCCCGGTTCGCCCCACGGTCCCCGTGAGACGTCCCGCTTTTTCGAATCCACGGAGACGCTAGCCAGCGTCGACGCGGGGTGGTACCCGCTAAGCAGGCATCATGGAACCGGCGACGATCGCTGCGCAGCTCCGCGAGCTCGCCGTCTACTACGAGCTGGACGGTGACAAGCATCGCTCCTATGCGTACGACCGTGCGGCGAAGTCGGTCGAGGCTGCGAACGGCCTGCACCGGCTGGTCGAAGAGGGCCGGCTCGAAGAGCTGCCTGGAGTCGGCGCGTCGATCGCACGGGTCGTCGCCGAGCTCGCGCGGCGCGGAACCGTCGACGTTCTCGATCGGCTGCGTGCCGCGTGGCCGCCGATCGTCATCGAGCTCGCGCAGCTCCCCAAGGTCGGCGTTCCCAGGGCGCGCAAGATCTTCCAGGCGTTCGCACCCGCGGATCTCGAGGCGGTCGCCACCGCGTGTCGCGCTGGCTTGATCAGCGAGCTGCCCGGCTTCGGCAAGGTCAGCGAACAGCGCATCCTCCAGTCGATCGAGGAGCGCCGGCTCAAGGGTGCACAGGTGCTCCTCGTCGATGCCGAGGGCCACGCGCTGTCTCTCGCTGCTCACCTCCGTGCCGATCCGGCGGCACTAAAGGTCGAGATCTGTGGGCCCGTGCGCCGCTACATCGAGGTCATCGATCACCTCGCGTACGCCGTCGCGACGCTCGATCCCGCCAAGATGATCGAGCGGCTCGCGAGCTTCGCGCTGGTCACGTCGATCGATCGGCAGCAGCAAGCGACGGTGGATGCGCCGGTCGTCGCATATCTCGCCGGTGGGCTCCGCGCCGAGGTCTACCTGGCCGCGCCCAGTCACCTCGGGTGGGCGCAGATCGTCGCGACCGGATCACCGGAGCACGTCGCTCTGCTCCGCGCGCGCGCTGCGGACCGCGGCATGTCGATGCAGATCCTCGAGGCGAATGACGAGCCGCACGTGTATCGCGCGCTCGGTCTGCCGTGGATCCCGCCGGAGGTTCGCGACGGTACCGACGAGGTTTCGGCCGCGGCAGCCGGAGACGACTTCCACGATCTGATCACGCTCGACGATCTGACCGCGGCGACCCACTGCCACACGACGTACTCCGACGGCAAGAACAGCGTCGCCGAGATGGTGCGCGCTGCAGCCGAGCTCGGGTTCGACGCGATCACCATCACCGATCACTCTGCCGCGGCCAGCTATGCGAGCGGTCTCGATCTCGACCGGCTACGCCAGCAGGCTGCGGAGATCGCGGCGCTCACCGATCCCGAGGCCCGCGTGTTGCGAGGAACCGAAGCCGACATTCTCGAGGACGGCGGGATCGATGTTCCGCCGGAGATGATCGGCGAGCTCGACGTGATCATCGCGAGCGTGCACCAGCGGTTCTCGCTCGACGAGGACGCCATGACGCGCCGTGTGGTCGCAGCGATGCGCCAGCCATTCTTCAAGATCTGGGGCCATGCACTCGGTCGCCTCGTCCTGCGCCGCGATCCGATCAAGCTCCGGCTCGACGAGGTCCTCGATGTCGCCGCCGAATCGCAGTGCGCGATCGAGATCAATGGTGATCCGCATCGCCTCGATCTCGATCCCGTCAGCGCCCGCAAGGCCGTCGTGCGCGGCATCAAGTTCGTGCTGTCGAGCGACGCCCATTCGACGCGGGGGCTGGGCGCGGTGCGATTCGCCGTCGCCATGGCGAGGCGCGCGCGGATCCGGAAGCAGCACGTTCTGAATGCACTACCGGCCGACGAGCTGGCAGCGGCGATCCGTCCCCGCTAAAGGGCTCCCAGGGCCATGAGCGTCTGCGCGTTACGTTGATCTGCGCCCGCGCGTCGTGGCACCGCGGATGCATCTCATGGATCCATGGCCCGCCGTCCCGCGCTGAAGAAGCTCGCCCAGTATCAGGCGATGCGCGACTTCTCGAAGACCGCGGAGCCCAGCGGTGCGACGGCGCCCACCCATGCGCGAGCGCGTGCGAAAACTTCGTTCGTCATCCAGAAACATGCGGCGCGGCGGCTGCACTACGACTTCCGCCTCGAGCTCGATGGCGTGCTCCTGTCGTGGTCGGTCCCGAAGGGTCCGAGCCTGTCGCCCACCGAGCGGCGACTCGCCGTGCGCACCGAGGATCACCCACTCGACTACGCCGACTTCGAAGGTGTGATCCCACAAGGTCAGTACGGCGGTGGTGCGGTCGTGGTCTGGGATCGCGGAACGTGGAGTCCCGATGGTGACGCGCACGAAATGCTCCACAAGGGCCGGCTGACCTTCACGCTTCATGGCGAGAAGCTGTCGGGACGCTGGCACCTGATCAAGACCAAGCCGCAGGGCAAGCAGGAAGGCTGGTTGCTGTTCAAGGGTCGCGATGACGCAGCGAACGACGAGCTCGACATCGTCGAGAACCGCCCGGAGAGCGTGATCACCGGTCGCACCGTCGAGGAGATCGCGGCGCAACCGGACCGCGTCTGGCAATCCAATCGCAAGGCCGAGCCGACCGTCATCGAGAAACGGGCTGCGCGGTTCACGCGAGCTGCGGCGAAGCACAAGCCCGCTGCGAACCAGAACGAGCTGCTCGATCTCGTCGGTCAGCTGCCGCTCGGGTTCAAGCTCACCAATCTCGACAAGGTCCTGTATCCCGAACAAGGCACGACGAAGGGCGAGCTGATCGCGTACCTCGCGGTGGTCGCCGAGTGGATGCTGCCGCACGTCGCGAATCGGCCGCTGACCCTCGTCCGGTGTCCAGAGGGTCGCGGGAAGCCCTGCTTCTATCAGAAGAAGGTCCTCGCGGGCTCGCCACCATCGATCAAGCCCGTCGAGATCACGGAAGACAACGGTGACGTCGTCGACTACATGCAGATCCACGACATGCCCGGCCTCGTCGCGCTCGCGCAGCTGGGAACGCTCGAGATCCATACGTGGGGAGCGCGCGCGGACAACCCGGAGAAGCCCGACCTCGCCGTGTTCGATCTCGATCCCGATGTCGGGCTCGGCTGGGAGCGCGTTGCACTCGGCGCGTTCGAGCTGCGGCGCCGGCTCAACGATCTCGGCCTGACCTCGTTCCTCAAGACGACCGGCGGCAAAGGCCTGCACATCGTCGTTCCGGTCGAGCGCCGGCTCGGCTGGGATGACTTCAAGGAGTTCACGAAGGTCGTCGTCGAGAAGCTCGAGCAGGACGAGCCAGACAAGTTCACGACGAACATGGCCAAGAAAGCGCGCAAGGGAAAAATCTTTCTCGATTACCTGCGTAACGGTCGTAACGCGACGTTCATCGCCCCGTACTCACCCCGCGCACGCCCCGGAGCTCCGGTCGCGGTTCCGATCACGTGGGAGAAGCTCGCCCACGGCGTCGATCCGGCCACGTTCACGATGCAGACGGTCCCGCGCCATCTCGCAGCCCAGACCGAAGACCCGTGGAAGGACATGTTCAGCGTGAAGCAATCGATCACCGCCGCCATGTGGCGTGCGCTCGAACGGAAAGGACCCCGATGATGCAGAGGACCAGCGATCCTGGCGTGATCGAGCACCGCTTGCTCGAGCTCGCGTACACCACCGACGTCAAGATCACCGCACCCGTGCTCGCGTACTACGCGATGTGCTCGATCGAAGATGCCGAGAAGGTCCTCGACAACCTGGTCGCGCGCGATCGGATCGCGATGGAGGTCCGAGACGACGGCACGATCGAGTACGTGATCTCCGATCGTCAGAAGCTCACGCCGCGAAACGAAGGTCCGTCACCCTCACCGGAGCGAGCGCTCGCCCAGATCCAGCCCGCGCCCATCGCGCTGCGTCACAATCGCGAAGCGAACCCGGGCCTCGCGGCGGTGTTGAGCATGTTCATGCCCGGTGCGGGCCAGCTGTATACCGGCCGCATCGTCGGCGCGCTGCTCTGGTTCCTGGCGGTCTCGGCGGGGTACTACCTGCTCCTGCCCGGCCTGATTCTTCACGTGTTCTGCATCGTCTCGGCCGCGAGCTCGGCGCATCGCCTGAACTCTGCAGTCGCGCGACTCCAGCTGCGCCACGGCACGCTCTAGCTCGTGGCGCATCGCCGGTGAGCTTGGCGTCGATCCCGTGGCCGACGCATCTGCCTGGAGTCGACCGTTTGTGGTCTGTGGGCCGAGGGCGACTCGAGTAGCCAGCTGTGGGTTCGCGAGGTTGCACTGGATCAGCGCGCGGCATGGCGGCTGCAATTCAGCTCCGCACCATGCGCCAGCCCGCTCGCCTCTCGACGCTCACCTCCCTGTTGTTCACCGCCGCGATCGCGGTCGTCGGCTGCACGGGAGAGGAGAGCTACGACGAGCTGGAGATCACGTGCGAAGGCAAGTGCGACGGACTGTCGTCCGTCCGCGCGCTGGTCGCGGATGCCAAGAAGCTCGACCTCAAGGACCTCGTCAACATCGGCGCGGGCTACGCGACCGAGGCCCTGAACGATGCCCTCGGCATCAGCAGCTACGCGAGCGTGCAGCTCGTCCCGACCGAGCTCTATGCGCCGGCCGCGGTCGCTGGCAATGACCTGACCCTCAAGAACCTCGACACCTTGGTCTCCGGTCTCGCGGCGCGGTTCGGCGAGAACGCCTTGACCACCGAGATCAACAAGCTGCGCTCGTCCTACCTCGCGACGTCTGGCAAGCGCGTCTATGCGGAGAGCGCATTCAAGCTGGGGGTCTCGCTTGGCCATGACTGGAC
>JACCQV010000011.1 GCA_013813945.1 Deltaproteobacteria bacterium
CCGCTCGGGATGCCGCGCGGCGAACGCGATGCCGACGAGACCGCCGAGGCTCGCGCCGAGAAACGTCACGGGCGTCGTGCAGCCGATGCCGTCGAGCCACGCGGCGATCAGATCGGCGAGACCGAGCGCGGACAGCGCCGGAATCGGACCCTCATCGAAGCCTTTCCACGTCGAGCCGTTGCCGGGCCAGCATGGGCACAGCACCGTCGTGCGCTCCGGATCGATCAGGTCACCGCCGTGCAGCGACGGCCACCAGGGCTCGGCCGCACTCGCGGCATCACCGAACGGAAACGCCGACGCGGTGATGCCCCCGACGATCACGACCACCGGCGCGGTTCCGAGTGGAGCGCCGAGCACATAGCCACCGAGCACGACGGCTTCGAGTGCGTGTCCCTCGACGACCATCGCGTCGCGCGCGACCTCTTCACGGCGCGGCTGGTAATGCAGGCGAACCTCCGGCGCGGGCGCGATGACGGACATGCGTCCGGGATATTGGATCAGCACCGAGGCGGATACAAGCACCCAAGGATCGACCCCGCACAGGCATCCCGTTGAAACCGCACGGCGGTCGCCGTGTCTCGCTGCTACGATGAGGGCCATGGCGGACAGCAGTCCGCTCGCGCACAGTCCGACCCTGGTCTCCACGCCAGGACCGGGTGGCGAGCGGCTCGAGCACGGCGCGAGTGTCGGGGAGTACCTCGTCGAGGGCTTCCTCGGCGCGGGTGCGATGGGCGAGGTCTACGCCGGCATCCATCCGGTGATCGGCAAGAAGGTCGCGATCAAGATCCTCAAGCGCGAGGTCGGATCGTCGCCCGACGGCGCGGAGCGCTTCAAGCGCGAGGCCCGCGCAGTCAACCAGATCGATCACCCGAACGTGATCGACATCTTCTCGTTTGGCCGCATCGACGACGGTCGGCTCTATCTGGTGATGGACCTCGTCGAGGGTCGCTCGCTGCGCAAGGCGCTTGCCGACGGATCGCTCGATGTCGACACCGCACTCGACGTGCTCGCACAGATCGCAGACGCACTCGACGCGGCACACGCGCGGGGAGTGGTCCATCGCGATCTCAAGCCCGACAACGTGATGCTCGGAAGCGGTGCACCGCCGAAGGTGTACGTCCTCGACTTCGGCCTCGCCAAGCTGGTGACGCCGGCGGATGCGGTGGCGCCGGCATCGATGCTGACCGGGCAGGGCACCTGGCTCGGCACGCCGGGCTACATGGCGCCCGAGCAGTGGAGTGCCGACGGGGCAGGGCCTGCATCGGATCGCTACTCGCTGGGCGTGATGGCGTTCGAGCTGCTGAGCGGAAGCCTGCCGTTCCAGGCAACGAGCCTGCCGCAGATGATGGAGCAACACTTCCGCGCCAAGGTTCCCGCGCTCTCGACGCGCGGTGCGATCCAGGCGCGATCGACGTTCGATCCGGTCGTGTCGCGCGCGATGGCGAAGGATCCGGAGGCGCGGTTTCCGTCGGCGCGCGAGATGGTGGAGGCACTGCGCGCGGCAGCCGGCAAGCCCGGGCGCAAGGCGCGACCCGCGGGCGGAACGCGCTCGTGGGTTCCGGTCGCAGCCGGGGTTGCCGTTCTCGGGCTCTCGATCGCCGTCGTGGTGCTCGTGCGCGGCGGTGGCACGCGGGCGGACGATGAGGGCGATCGTCGCCCCACCGCGGCACCGGTCACGGGAAAAGTCCGGATCGAGATCTACTCTCACCCGCAGAAGGCGGAGGCTCTCCTCGACGACGATTCGCTGATCGGACTGACGCCGACGCATCGCGATCTCGAGCCCGGCTCGACGCTCGCGTTCCGCGTTCGCAAGCCTGGCTACGCGACGGTTCGCCACACGATGACGGTGCCCGACGAGGATCACCTGATCCCGGCGTTCGTGCTCGAGCCGGTCAACGGGTTCGAGGGCGTGTGGGCGTTGCCGGGCGGGGAGCTGCGGGCATTCCAGCGGACCGACGATGATCGCGTCGCCGTGTCGAAGCTGCTCACCGTCACCGGCAATCGTGAGTTCTACCGCCACTACCTGTTTGCGCCGGCGGATCGCGGCGCGGTGTTCGCGTACGCCGAGACCATGATCGATCCCGACGCAGCGAACGAACCCTCGTGTCACATCCCGCAGCAGCTCGTCTACACGTTCGATCCCGTGGCGCAGACGCTGATCCTCCGGCGCGAGGAGGTGATCCACGATCTCGTCGGCGGCAAGTGCGTGAAGAAGTCGTCCTCGTTTGCGCCGCCCGAGTCGCTCACACGCGTCGATGTGAGGTCCTCGACGGACCGCGCAACCCTGCCGCCGGCCGGCCTCCCCAGCGAGGAGGAGCTGTTCGACAAGAAGCGGCCACCGGCCAAGCCGACGCCGAAGAACGCACAGGTCAGCCCGAAGAAACCTGGGCCGAAACCGCCGGTCGACAAGAAGCAGCTGAACGCGATCGACGGCAGCAACAACAGCAACCAGGTCGGTACTCTGCCGCGGCAGAACGAGGACCTCGGCCAGCAGGCGCCGACTCCGCAGGCCCCGCCCCCGCAGGCGGCGCAGTTGCCGACGCAGAAGCCGGCGGCACAGGAGGACCAGAAGGTCGCGCCAAGAGCTCAGGCGAACCAACCGCCGCCGCGCGGTGATTCGCAGGTGGCCCCGATCGTCCAGCAGAAGCAGCGCAAGAAGTAATGAGCCCTTGCTCGCGATGGACGGGATGGCGCAGACGCGCGGAAGCCGATACGATCGGAGTCGGTGGATTCCGCTGAGCTCCGTGCACGCCAGCTCCTGCTCGACATGCAGGACCGGCTCGGGCGTGACCCGTACGAGGCGCTTTCGCTGAACAGCAGCGATCCGGGGGAGGTCCGCACGGCGTTCCTGCGGCTGACGAAGATCTATCACCCGGCGCGATTCGCAAGGATGTCCGTCGAGATCCAGCGGCTCTCGAACGAGGTCTTCCTCGGGCTGCGCGCCGCGCATGACACGCTCGCTCGACCACAGCTCAAGGCACCCGCGGCGCGCGCCACGGGCGCGATCCCGATC
>JACCQV010000044.1 GCA_013813945.1 Deltaproteobacteria bacterium
GGCGCCATCTCGCTCGATCGTCACGTGCTCGAGGCCCCGCAGCCACCGCCGCTCCAGGCCGCAGCACACGAAGCCCGCGGTCTCGTACCCTCCGCCGTGAAGCTGCTCCGCGAGGGTGACGAACCGCGGGTCGTCAGTGATCCGGTTCGGCGCGGTCCCGGTGAGCATCGAGGGGAGCGAGCGCTCGCTGTCGTTGCTCGGCGAGAATGCATAGGCGAAGACTGCGCCGCGCTTCCCGAGCTCGCGGAGCACCGGCATGTCGGCCGTGCCGGCATAGGGTGGCGTCTGGTCCGCGCGCAACGTCTCGATCGTGACCAGCACGATGTCGGGATGCGTCGCACCGAGCCGCGGGAACGGGGCGAGCTCGTGGATCGGAACGGCGTCCCGGATCCGCTCGAGACCGAACCACGCAACGGCAGCGCCAGCGATCGGGCGCGCTCCCCAGATCTCGAGTGCGACCGACGGGCGCGTCTTTACCGTGACGACTGCGATCCCGATCGCGAGCACCGCGATCCCTCCGAGGACGGCGCCGAACCACCGGCGCGCGCGACCGAGACGAAGCCACGCGAGGTGAACGCTCCACGCCACTGCTGCCCCGATCAGTGGGGCGTGGACCACGGACGTGTCGAAGCCGACGAGTCGCCGGCGCAGGATGAAGCGCCACAGCAGGTATACCGACGCGACAGCTCCGATCGTCGCCGCAGCGAGAATGGCGCGCGATGACAGCAGCGTGCGCCAACCCCGTCGCCGCCACCGCGCATCGATCCGCCTCGCGATCGCCGCGATCATGGCGACCAGCGGCCGCGACAGCGCGACCACGATGAGAAATGCCCCGACCGCGATCACAGGCTGCAGAAACCCGAGCGCCAGCGGCTTGAAGGCGGTCCACCCGGCGAGCAGCCACGTGCCCTGAAACGTCACCCATGCGAGGAACAACGCGCCGAGCCAGATCGTCACGACCCAGCCGGCGAGCCGGGGCATCGACCGATCTTCCTCGGTGAGACGCGCCGCGAGCTCGTGCGGCCGCCAGGCGGCGAGCAGCGCACGGGACGCGACTCCGAGCACGAGGCCTGCGGGGATCCCGATCAGCGCGACCAGCCCGGTCGTCGCGACCGGGTGCGCCGTGGCCAGGCCTTCGACGATCCCGGCCGCCAACGCGCCCGCGCACGCGGCGACCACGCTCGGTGCGAGCCATGACCGGACTGTGGAGGACTCGGCCACTCGGTCCGAAAAGTGTACTGCGGTGACGAGGTAGGACCAACCTGATGGCCGTGAAGGCGCTCGCGATCTTTCGCTCGCGACGGATGGTGGTCCTGTTCGCGCTGGGCTTCGCGTCCGGGCTCCCTCTGTACCTGACCGGCCAGACGCTCCAGGCCTGGCTGTCCTCCGCCGGTGTGCCGCTCTCAGAGATCGCCGCGATGTCCTCGGTCGGCCTCGCGTACACGTTGAAGTTCGCGTGGGCCCCGCTGCTCGATCGGTTCCAGCTGCCGCTCCTCGGGCGACGGCGGGGCTGGGTCCTCGCGTTCATGGTCGCGCTGATCGTCGCGATCGGCGGGATGGGGCTCGTCGATCCGGTGGCGCAGCCGGTGCTGCTCTCGTTCGCGGCCGTGGTGGTCGCCATCCTCTCCGCCTCGCTCGACGTCGTCCTGGATGCCTACAACACCGATCTCCTGGCGCCCGAGGAGCGCGCCGCCGGCGTCGCGGCCTACGTGCTCGGATATCGCGTCGCGATCGTCGTGACCGGCACGCTCGCCCTCGTGATGGCGGACCTCCTGCCGTGGTCGGTGGTCTACGCGACGATGGCAGCGCTGATGACGATCGGGATCGTCGCGACGCTGGTCGCGGAGGAGCCGCCGCCGCCCGCACAACCGACGGCGTCCCTCGCCGATGCGATCGCGCGCCCGATCATCGAGCTGTGGCGCCGCCTCGGCCCCATCACGCTCGCACTCGTGCTCGCGTTCACCCTGATCTACAAGTTCGGCGACTACTTCGCACAGTCGCTCCTGCTCGCGTTTCTGCAGCGTGGGCCCGGCTTCGCGCTCACCGAGATCGCGCTGATCAACCAGACGCTTGGCATCGCCGGGATCATGCTCGGCGGACTTGCGGCCGGCTCGCTCGTCGCGCGCTTCGGACTTCCCCGCATGCTCGTCGGCTTCGGGCTGCTCCAGGCGACGACAAACTTGTTGTACGCGCTGCTCGCCGTCACCGGGAAGAGCTTCGTCGTGTTCGGCGCCGCGGTGCTGTTCGACAACCTCGCGAACACGATGGGAACCGCAGCCTTCGTCGCGCTGCTGATGTCTGTCTGCACCTCTGCCGTCAGCGCCACGCAGTTCGCGCTGCTGACCTCGCTGTCCTCGGTCGGCCAGCGGGTGTTCGGCCCGTTCGCGTCCGACGTCGTGGCCCGGCTCGACTGGTCGGGCTTCTTCATCGTGACGTCCGCGATGGCGATCCCGGGGCTCGTGCTGGCGGCTCTCGTCGCGCGCCGGATCGGCCGGCTCAGATGATTCGGCCCATCTCGCGGTACTCGTGGCGCGCGGCCTCGAACAGATCGGCCGTCGTGATCGGGCGGCGAGACTCGGCGGCGATCAGGGCCGCGCGCAAGGCTGCCTTCTTGATGTAGCCCCCGGCCATCTCGAAGCGCTTCGCGATCATGTCCCAGTCGATGTCCGACGCGAGCGGCACCTTGGGCGGGAACATGCTGCGCCAGAGCAGCTTGCGCTCGGGCTCCTCGGGCAATTCGAACTGAACCGAGAACCGCACGCGCCGCTTGAAGGCGTCGTCGAGACCCTGCTCGAGGTTCGTGGCGAGGAGGGTGACGCCGTCGTAGGTCTCCATTCGCTGGAGCAGGTAGTTGACCTCGAGGTTGGCATAGCGATCGTTGCTCGACTTGACCTCGGTGCGCTTGGCGAACAGCGAGTCGGCCTCGTCGAAGAACAGGACCGCATGCGCGTTCTCCGCCTCGTCGAAGATCCGGGCCAGGTTCTTCTCGGTCTCGCCGATGTACTTGTTGACGACCTGCGAGAGATCGATGCGGTAGAGGTCGTAGCCGAGCTCCTTCGCGAGCAGCTGCGCGACCATGGTCTTGCCGGTTCCGGGCGGACCCGCGAGGATCGCCGAGACGCCCTTGCCGTACGGCAGCTTCGCCGCGAAGCCCCACTCCTCGAGAAGGAACGGCCGATAGCGCGCGAATCGCGTCACCTCCTTGAGCGCATCGAGCGTGTCCTTGGGGAGGACGAGGTCGTCCCACGAGAAGCCCGCCGGGATCCGCTGGGCCATGCCGCCGAGCCGGTGCGAGAACATCAAACGCGCTGCATCGCCGAGATCGTCGAGGCTGACCTTCGGTGCCTCGGGATCCCGGAGCCGTGCAGAGGAGGCGGCGCGACTCGCGGCGCGCGCGATCGTTGCGCCGGTGAACGCGTAGCGGCTCGCGACGATCTCGACGTCCTCGGCGCCGGTCAGCGACGGGGGCAGCGCGCGCCGCCACAGCTCGAGTCGCTGGCGGAACGTCGGCGCCGGCACGTCGAGCTCGAGCAGCGACGGGACCGCGGCCACGAGCCAGGTCGGATGATTTGGCAGCGTGAACACGATCGGCACGGCGAGGTCCGCGATGCCATCGGAGATCGCGAGCACGAGGGCGCGCGGCACCTCCTTTTCGAGCGAGCTGCCATCGAGGATCGCGGCTGCGTCACGCAACGCCGCCTCGCGCAGAGCAGCGGCGATCCGTTCCTCGATCCGACCCTCGGCGACGATGCCGGCGAGATCGATCCGCATCGTGCGTCGACCAGCGTCGGCGAACAGCGCCTCGACGAGGAGTGCGCGACCGGTGCCCTCGGGACCCGCGAGCAAGAGACGCGGCGCACCGCTGCGCGGATCGATCGCGCGCTTGATCTGCGCGACGAGCTCCGGGTTCATGATGATCTCGGCGAGCGGGACCGCCGGCGTACCGATTCGCACCAGGCCATGCACGAGCTCGTCGACGGTGTCGTGGCCGCGCAGGAAGCCGACGATCCGGTCCGCGAGCCGCACGCCGCGCATCGACGACGGGCCATCCGCGGCCGGTGCGGTCACGGTGACGATGCCGTGGCGTCGCATCGGCGCGCTGTCGTCGAAGCGCAGCAGCACGCGATCAACGACGGTCTCGGTGCGCGCGCCGATCACGCGCGCCACGAACCCGACGTCCACCCGCTTCCGGGTGAAGTCATCGATCGCGAACGTGTACGCGCGCTCGAGCTCGTGATCGAGCTCCGGGGCGAGCAGCACGCAGATGATGGCGAGGTCGAGTCGGGTCAGCGAGAACACCCGGCCGAGCCGTGCGAGCAAGGGCTCCGGGGTGGCTGCGAGGACCGCACCCAGCGCTCCTTCCGCGCTCTGGACGCGAGCGTCCTCGGCCGCGAGATTCGGCGGAGGGCCGTCGGTCGCCTGCAGCGCAGCGACCACTTCCTCGGCGGACGGTCCGTACGCACTTCCCTGGGCCAGGCGGCGGCGGTGGGCATTTGCCACCAGGAAGCGCGATAGATACGCGCGCGCCACATCGACCGCGGCGTGGTTCGGGGGGGACGCCATCGACGTCGGCCAGGATAACCGATCGGCTGAAAATTGGCCCGGCGTCGTCGGGATCCGTAGCGTGGGTCGGTGCGGTCCTGGTTGGTCATTCCCGCGATGGGGGTCGTGTCCGCGGCAGCGGCGGCGGGGCTCGGGGAGCGCGCGCCGATCGAGCTTGTGGCGTGCGGGGTCGCGGGTGCGTCGATCACGGCCGCGGTTCGCGCCTTGATCGGGGATTCGTCCGCCTCGCTAGCGGGCGCCATCCTTGCGCCACTGCTCCTGGTCGCACTGTTGTTCGATCCGGCGATCGGCGGTGCCTCGGCACGGGCGTGGATCGCGATCGCCGCGATGGGCTGGACGGTCGTCGAGCTCGCGCGTCCCACTACGTCTCCGCTGGTCGCGGTGTTGCCCGCGACGGTCGCTGCGGTGCTCGACCCGAGCTTCGTCATGCTGATCGCGATCGCAGGTGTGCGGCTCGTGACGGCGCCGTGGGAGCGCCCGCGGTGGGCGATCGCCATTCCGATCATGGGTGTCCTGTGCGCGGTACTCGCGCTGATCGCATGTGTCGCGCAGGGCGGTGCATTCCGTGCACTCGGTGATCAGTGGACTGGACATGCCGCCGAGACGATCGGCCTTGCGCGCCTGATCGCACACGGTGCACAGGCGATGGGACCGGTGATCGCGGTCGCTGCGCTCGCCGGACTCGCGGTGCTCGCGCGCCCACGGCATGCAGAGGTAGCTGTCGCAGCGTGCATCGCTGGCGCTCTGTTCGTGGGGATGCGGAGTGGCGGGGCAGGGCCATCGTTGATTGCCCTCGCGTCGCTGACCACCGGGTTGGCAGTCGGGCGATTCGCCGGCGCCATCCGCCTCGGTGCGGGGCAGGCCCTCGCGGGTGCGACCGCGGGTGCGTTGTTGCTGGTTCCGCCTGCCTGGACGGCGATCGAGCACCGTGCTCCCGTGCAGGTCGCGGACGCTTCGCGCTAGGGTTCGCGCATGGACGTGATTCGCGGTCACCAGCACGCTCCCGGTTGGGACGGCGCCGCGATCGCGATCGGCAACTTCGACGGCGTCCACGCGGGGCATCGCGCCTTGATCCAGCGCGCGTGCCAGCTCGCGGAGGCTCACGCCGCGAAGTCCGTCGCGCTGACGTTCGATCCGCATCCCTCTGCGGTGCTGTCCCCGCACGGTGCGCCGCCGATGTTGACGTCGCTCGCGCGCCGCCTCGAGCTGCTCGCCGCCGCAGGCCTCGATGCCGTCGTCGTCGAGCCATTCACGCGCGATCTGGCCGGCCTCGCACCGAACTCGTTCATCGACAACGTTGTCCTGCATGCACTCGGCGCGCGCGCGATCATCGTCGGGTACGACTTCACGTACGGTCAGGGGCGCACCGGCACCACGGATGCGTTGCGTGCGCATGCCGGCACCGCGGGAGTCGAGGTCGCGATCGTTCCGCCGATCGAGGTCGGCGGCGAGGTGGCTTCGTCGACCAAGGTCCGCGGCTACCTTGGCTCCGGAGATCTCGCACGTGCGACACGGCTCCTCGGTCGGCCATGGGATGTCGATGGGGTCGTGGTCCATGGCGCCAAGCGCGGGCGCGCGATCGGCATCCCGACCGCGAACATCGCGCCCGAGAGTGACCTCGTGGTGTCGCCCGGGATCTATGCCGTGACCCTCGAGCGCGAAGGCCAGCCGCCGTTGCCTGCGGTCGCGAGCCTCGGGACCAACCCGACGTTTGTCGAGCAAGGCGGCCTCGTTCTCGAGGTCCACGTCCTCGACTGGGACGGGGATCTGTACGGCCAGCGGGTTCGAACCGCGTTCGTGGCGAAGCTGCGCGACGAGCAGAAGTTCGACTCCATCGAGACGCTTTTGGTGCAGATCCGGGCCGACATCGTCGCCGCGCGCTCGGCGCTCGCCCGCTGAAACTCTGACGCAGCGTGCTGTGACACCTCGGCGTATCGGCCGAGGACGGCCAATGTCATCCCACGAGGGTTGGAGATCAGCACCCCGAGGTGTGTGATGCGCCCCACCCAAGGGAGGGTCACTCCATGCGTTTGCGAACGGTTGGTCTCGCGGCTGCTCTGTCAGCCAGTTTGTTCCAGACCAGCGATGCGGTCGTGCAGCCGAAGGGCGCGGAAGCTCTCGTCGTCTCCGCAGGTCGTGCACCGCGCATGCACCGCACGACGTCGTGGTCGCGCGATTCGCAGATGGCCGCGCTCGGCCTCCCCGGATGGACCGCGATCTGGGATCGCGACACCGAGGTACCGCTCCGGTTGTGGGGCCCTGGCGTCAGCGCGCCCGGCGCGATGACCGATCCGCAGATCGCGGAGGCAGCCGCACGGCAGTTCCTCGCCTCGCATCTGCGGGTCCTGGCTCCCGGTGCCACGACGAGTGACTTCCTGCTCGTCGCCAATCAGCTCGGTGGTGCGGGCGACGTTCGCAGCGTCGGCTTCGTGCAGACCGCGGGCGGTGTTCGCGTTCTTGGCGGCACGATCGGGATGTCGTTCAAGAACGATCGTTTGATCATGGTCGGTTCGACCGCGCTCCCTGACGTCTCGATCACCACGGCGGCAACCGTGGTCGATGCGAAGCGGATCGAGGCGAGCGCGGTCGGCTGGCTGTCCACGGACGGCTACCCGGTCAAGGTCACGAGCGCGGCGCCGCACCGCGTGATCGTCCCGATCGTCCGCCCGCGTGGCGCCGCAGGAACCGACGTCGCGTATCACCTCGCGCAGCAGGTCACCGTCGAGTCCACGACGTCTGACGTCGGCCGCTGGGACGTCTGGCTCGATGCCAGCACCGCGAACCCGATCGCGCGCAAGACCACGATCCACTACGCCTCCGGCCGCATCCTGTTCGATGTCCCCGATCGGTCCCCGAGCGGCACGCGGTCCCCGAAGGTGGTCGCGAACGCATCGCACCTGATCAACGGCATGGCAACGATGTCGGCCGCCGACGGCATGGTCACGTGGGCAGATGGCGTTGCTTCCGTCGCACCGGGCCTCCGCGGCTCGCTGATCGCGATCACGAACAAGGCCGGATCGCTCGCGATGGAGATGCTCGAGCTCGCCGACGGTGGCGAGCTGATCTGGAGCAAGGCGACCGAGGAATTCAACGACGCGCAGCTCTCCGCGTTCGTGTTCGCGAGCGCGGCCAAGGAATACGCGAAGACGCATCTCAACCCGACGCTGCCGTGGCTCGCCGAGACCC
>JACCQV010000723.1 GCA_013813945.1 Deltaproteobacteria bacterium
GTCTCGCGAAGGAGCTCGCCGAGGCACTCGGGATTCAGCCGGCCGGCGTGTCGGGCCTCGTCGATCGCATGCAGATCGGAGGGCTCGTCGTGCGCAAGGCGTGCGCCGAGGATGGCCGTGCACAGCGGCTCCACATCACCGCGGCAGGCAAGCGCGCCGTCGCACAGGCGTTGCCGATGGTAAGCAAGCTGCAAGGTGTGCTGACCGCGGGCTTCAGCGAGGCCGAGATCGCGGTGGTCGTGCGGTTCCTGACTGCGGCGATCGAGCGCGAGCTCTGATTGGATCGGATCAGCGCCAGGTCTTGTACGGAGCGCTGATCAGATTCGAGTTGTAGTACCGGGAATCACTGGAGACCTCGCGGACGACCCACGATGGGGTCTCGTACTCCTGGTCTTCGGCCGCGAGCTCGAGCTCCGCCATCACCAGCCCCTCGTTGTCGCCGTGGAACACGTCGATCTCCCACAGCTTGCCGCCGTGCATCTCCTTGTGGCGGGTCTTCTCGACGAGCGGCTGCTCGCACAGCGTTCGCAGCATGAGCTCCGCATCGGCGAGCGGGATCGGATACTCGAGCTCGACGCGCGTGATCCCCTCGGTCGCTCCCTTGATCGTCAGCTTCGCTTCGCTGCCTTCGACGCGCACGCGGACGACTCGCGCCTTGTGGGAGCTGAGGTAGCCCTGCCGGAACAACGTGCCTGGGCCCGCGGGCTTCCAGGCATCCACGTCGACGAGGAACTTACGCTCGATCTCGTGCGCCATCCGACGACTGTGCATCGCGAAGGTTCAGCTTGCCAGCGACTGCCTTCGCCTTCGCGAGGGCGCCGTCCCAGCTGTCCGCCGTCGCGAGCACCACGCCCAGGCGGCGCCGTGGGCCTGCCGTCGGTTTGCCGAAGAATCGCACGTCGACATCAGCGACGGCGTACGCGTCGGCGAGGCCGTCGATCACCGGGGACTTCAGCTCGCTCTCCGCGCGGAGCGCCACGCTCGCACCGACCGAGTGCCTCCGGATGACCGGAATCGGGAGTCCGAGGATCGCGCGCGCGTGCAGCGCAAACTCGCTCCAGGTCTGCGTCGCGAGCGTGACCATCCCGGTGTCGTGCGGTCGCGGGCTGACCTCGCTGAAGATCACGTGATCGTTTGGGCACAGGAACAGCTCGACCCCGAACAAGCCATGGCCGCCGAGGCGATCGGTGATCTGCCGCGCGATCGCCTGCGCCTTCTCGAGCTGCACCGCGCTCATCGGGTGCGGCTGCCAGCTCTCGACGTAGTCGCCGCCGACCTGCCGGTGACCGACGGGATCACAGAACGACGTGCCGCTGACCGCGCGGACCGTGAGCATCGTGATCTCGCTGTCGAACTTAATGAACTCCTCGACGATCACGCGGCCCGCGCCGGTGCGCCCGCCGGTCTGCGCGTAGTGCCAGCTCTTCTCGAGATCGGCCTCGGTCTTCGCGAGCGACTGGCCCTTCCCCGACGAGCTCATGATCGGCTTGATCACGACCGGCCAGCCGAGCTGCTTCGCAGCCGAGCGCAGCTCCTCGAACGTATCGGCGAACTGGTAGCGCGCGGTCGGCAGCTTCAGCTCCTCCGCTGCGACGCGACGGATCGCCTCGCGGTCCATGGTCAGCCGCGCCGCCTGTGCCGTGGGAATCACCGTCCAGCCCTCGCGCTCGAGCTCGATCAGCTCGGCGGTCGCGATCGCCTCGATCTCGGGGACGATCAGGTGGGGTTGCTCCTTCTCGACGACCGCTCGCAGCGCCGCGCGATCGAGCATGTCGATCACGTGGCTGCGATGCGCGACCTGCATCGCGGGCGCCTCGGCGTATCGATCACAGGCGATCACCTCGACGCCGAACCGCTGCAGCTCGATCACCACCTCCTTGCCGAGCTCGCCGGAGCCGAGCATCAGGACGCGGGTGGCGTGGGGGCTCTTCGGAGTACCGATCGAGACGGGCTTCATGTCCGGGGCGTACCACGGACCTCCGACACGCCTAACCCCAGGGATCGCTTGTGTTGACCTCGTAGGCGTAGGCGTAGGCGTCTGCGTAGGCGACTCCGAGGCAACC
>JACCQV010000073.1 GCA_013813945.1 Deltaproteobacteria bacterium
GCCCTGGATGGTCTTCTTCAGGCGCTCGTTGAACTTCTTGATGATGTGCTCGACGAGCAGCGGGATGTCGCCCTTGCGCACGCGGAGCGCGGGGATCTGAAGCGGGACCACGTTGAGCCGGTAGTAGAGGTCGTCGCGGAAGTTTCCGTTCTTGATCTCCTGCTCGAGGTCGCGGTTGGTGGCGGTGATCAGGCGGACATCAACCTTGAGCGTCTTGATCCCGCCGACCCGCTCGAACTCGCTCTCCTGGATCGCGCGCAGCAGCTTGACCTGCATCTCGACCGGGATCTCACCGATCTCGTCGAGGAACAGCGTGCCGCCGTCGGCGAGCTCGAACCGACCGGGCTTGCTCGAGGTCGCGCCGGTGAACGCGCCCTTCTCGTAGCCAAACAGCTCGGACTCCATCAGCGTCTTCGGGATCGCCGCGCAGTTGATCTTGATGAACGGCTCACCCTTGCGGCTCGACGACTCGTGCAGCGCCTTGGCGACGAGCTCCTTGCCGGTGCCGCTCTCGCCGGTGATCAACACCGTCGACGGCGTGTCCGCGACCTTCTCGATGATCGCGAAGATGCCGTGCATCTCGGGGCTCGTGCCGACGAGCCCGTACCGGCCGCGCGCCTCCGGATCGCCCGGCGGGTAGAGCTGCTGGCGCGGTGCGGTGCGGTTCGCGGCGGCCTGGCCGATCGCCTTGCTGATGATCGAGCGGATCGCGTCCTGCTCGAACGGCTTCTCGATGTAGTCGAAGGCGCCGGCCTTGATCGCTTCGACTGCCTGACCGACCGAGCCGTATGCGGTGATCATGATGACCGGCACATGGGGGTGGTTCTTGGAGGCCGTGCGCAGGACCTCCATCCCGTCAGCACCCGGCATCCGGAGATCCGTGATGACGACGTCGACCTCGTGGAGCCGCTCGATCGCCTCGAGTCCACTCGCTGCCTGGACGACCTCGTGACCGTCGCGACGCAGCAGCGCGACGAGCACGCGGCGCAAGTTCTGCTCGTCGTCCGCGACGAGGATCTTCGCCGGTTGCATCGCGTGCAGCCTACCTCATCCCGAGACGGCGGGCTTGGGCTCCGCGCCCACGTCGGTATCCTCCGGCGGGATTGTCTCGACCCGCGAGCTCGAATCGATGTCATCCGTGGTCGTCACCGCCGCCGGCGGGGAGAGCACCTCGAGGCGACCGGTCTCCGTGATGTCCTCGACCTTGTGCGCGGGCACCGGCTCGGCCGCAGGGAGGAACACCGAGAACGTCGATCCCTGGCCGAGCGTAGAGCGCACCTCGATCGTGCCGCCGTGCTGATTGATGATCCGGTGGCTGATCGCGAGACCGAGGCCCGTGCCCTTCTGCTTCGTCGTGTAGAACGGAATGAACAGCTTCTTGAGGCGGTCGCGTGGAATGCCGATCCCGGTGTCGCGGAACCGGACCTCGGCGAACTGGCCGTAACCCAGGCGCGAGCGCCGGCGGCGTGTCGACAGGATCTCGAGCGTGCCGCCGTCTGGCATCGCCTGCATCGCGTTCTGGCCGAGGTTCAGGAACACCTGCATGAGCGAATCGGGATCACCCGCGATCTGCGGTAGCTGCTCGTCGAGCCGCACGCGGAGCTCGACATTCTTGATCTGCGGTTCCTGGCGGAGCAGCTGCTCGGTCTTGCGCACGACCTGATTGAGGTCGACCTTGTCCGCGCCTTCGCGGCCCGGGCGCTCGGCGCGTGCGTAGTCGAGGAACCGCGTCACGACGTTGTTCAGCCGGTTCGCTTCCTCGACGATGATCTCGAGGAACTCGCGCGCGTCCGTCGAGGGGGCCGCGGAGCGTGACGAACCCTCGGAGGTGATGAGCAGCTGGGCAGCGCCCTTGATCGCGCCGAGCGGATTGCGGATCTCGTGTGCGAGGCCGGCGGCCATCTCGCCGAGCGCGGCGAGGCGATCGCGCTCCTTGACGCGCTCGTATGCCTGGCTCGACTCGATCACGCGTGCGGCGCCGACCGCGAGCTGGCGGAACACATCGATGTCGTCTGCGTCGAACGCGCTCTCGGTGCGATCATCCTTGAGGCAGAACAACCCGAGCAGCCACGGACCTTGTTCGGTCTCGGCCGAGCCGAGCAGCGGGAACACGAGGTCGGCCCCGATCTCCTCGAGCCGGCTTTTCAGTGCGATCAGGGGTGCGCGCTTCGCCTCGGCATCGGGCGTCCCGCCGAGCTCGTCGATCTCGCGGATCAGCTGGTCGCGCTCGAGATAGCCGCCGCGGATCCGATCGAGCAGCGCTCGCTCGGCGTTCGCGTCGAGCCGATCCGGTGCGATCGCACCGATCACGCCCGCGCGATCGAAGCCAGCGCCATCGGAGTCGAGCAGGTAGACCGCGGCTTCCGTCACCCGGCGCGACTCCTCGAGCGCGGTCATGATCCGCTCGGTCATGTCCGGAACGTCGACCACACCCGGCAGCTCGCGCCGGACGGCATCGAGCCGGCCGCGCAGCTCCGTTCGTTGGCGCAACAGCCAGCGGTTGATCCCGTTCTCGAGCCAGTTCCGCACCGGCTCGAACAGGATCAAGATCACGAACGAGGCGACCAGTGCGTTGAGGAGGTAGAGGCCCTTCTGGCCGCCGCCGATCCAGTAGAGGAGAAAGCCGTAGACCGCCCACAGCAGCACGACGAGCGTGCCGAGCACGGCCATCTTGCCGAGCAGCTCGTTGAGATCGATCAGCCGGTTGCGGAACAGCGTCTGCGACAGGAAGTACAGGTAGAGGATGCCGAGGACGTTGCCGATCGCCGGCCATGCGACGCCGAACCGCGGCAGCACGTCGGTGAGCGTCAGCGTCGTCGCGACGAAGCCGCCGAGGGCGAGATAGCCGACGCGCGTGCGCTCGACGCGCTTCGAAGTCGCACGGTACTGGAT
>JACCQV010000082.1 GCA_013813945.1 Deltaproteobacteria bacterium
ATCTGAAGATCCTCAAGGATGCCGGACTCATCCAGGGAACGATCGATGGACCGCGGGTCTGCTACTGCATCGACCCCGAGGGGTTGCGCCGCTTGCGGGTCCTCGTCGGTGGGCTGTAGGCCTATCGTCGAACGACGATGGGTTCCGCACGCGCGTACGTTGCCGAGCCGCTCGGCACCACGTTCTTGCTTGCGACGGTCGTTGGCTCCGGCGTGATGGCGCAGGCGCTGTGGCCGCAGAACCTCGGCGTCGCACAAGTTCCAGAACACGCAGTTCAAGCTCGTCGAGTCCTCGCCAAGGTCGAGTCAGCTCGGTCTCTGACGGGCGCGGTCGCGGCCGACTCCCGTGGCGGTGACGTTCGCGCGTTCGTCTCACGATGACCTCCTCGGCTGCGTCGGCCGATCTACGGATCGCACCGAGCGCAACGTGCTAGCCGTAGACGATGACGACTCGAAGAGCATTTCTGGGCGCTGCAGCGGCCGGCATGATCGTGCCCGCGCTGGCGCGATCGACCGGCGCGGCACCGTCCACCAAACCGCGGACTGCACCGACCGCCACGCCCGCACCTGGGCCCGCACCGGTGTCCGTGGGCGCGCTGACGCCCACGCAGGCGCTACAGCTCCTTCGCGATGGCAACGCGCGCTTCGTGTCAGGGCACCCGGTCACCGATCAGATCGACGGCAAGCGGCGTCTCGAGATCGCGAAGACGCAGAAGCCGTTCGTGGCGTACGTCTCGTGCTCTGACTCGCGCGTTCCGCCCGAGCTGCTGTTCGGTCGCGGGCTCGGTGAGATGTTCATCATCCGCAACGCCGGCAACACCGTCGACACGATCGCGATGGGGAGCATCGAGTTCGCGGTGGCAGAGCTCGGCGTGCCGCTCGTGGTCGTGATGGGCCACGAACGCTGCGGCGCCGTGAAGGCTGCGGTGTCCGTCGTCGAGAACAACACGATGTTCCCGGGCAGCATTGGCAAGATGATCGAACCGATCATCCCTGCGGTACTGCGCGCGAAATCGCAGCGCGGTAATCTGCTCGACAATTCGGTGCGCGAGAACGTCCGCCGAGTCACGCATCAGCTGCGCACCGCGGCCGAGCCGATGCTGCTCGCGCCGCAGCAGCAGGGCAAGCTGCAGGTCGTCGGCGCCTACTACGATCTCGACACCGGCAAGGTCGACTTCTTCGACGAGCCGCCGACGAAAAAGGGCTAGACGGCGGGAGCGGCCCAGAGCGCCATCTTGTGATATCGTCAAATGACGATGAAAGCCGCAGCCTGCTGCCCGGCCCCGGATCTGCGCGCGATCGGCGACGACATCGCCGACGAGGCGATCGCGACGATGGCCAAGGCACTCGCCCATCCGATCCGGGTCCAGATCGTCCGGATCCTCGCGCGCACGGCGGGTTGCGTATGCGGTGACCTCGTCGAGCAACTGCCCGTCGCCCAGTCCACGGTGTCTCAGCATCTGAAGATCCTCAAGGATGCCGGACTCATCCAGGGAACGATCGATGGACCGCGGGTCTGCTACTGCATCGACCCCGAGGGGTTGCGCCGCTTGCGGGTCCTCGTCGGTGGGCTGTAAGCTTATCGTCGAATGACGATTAGTGCCGCACGCGCGTACGTTGCCGAGCTGCTCGGCACCACGTTCTTGCTTGCGACGGTCGTTGGCTCCGGCGTGATGGCGCAGACGCTGTCGCCGCAGAACCTCGGCGTCGCACTGCTCGCGAATGCGGTGGCGACCGGCGGCGCACTCTACGTCCTCATCCTCGGGCTTGGCCCGATCTCCGGTGGGCACTTCAACCCGGTGGTCACGCTGATCGAGCTCGCGTTCCGCCGGATCCCGCGTGGGCGTGTGCCCGGCTATCTGCTTGCCCAGATCGTGGGTGCCTTCGCCGGTGTCGTGCTCGCCCACGCGATGTTCGGGCTCGACCTCGTTCAGTCCTCACAGCACGTGAGGTCGTCCGGTGGAGAGCGCATGAGTGAGGCGGTCGCCACGTTCGGTCTGTGGCTCGTGATCGCGAGTGCGAGTCGTTCGCGCCCCGCGGCGGTGCCGGCTGCGGTGGCGCTATACATCGTTGCCGCGTACTGGTTCACGGCATCGACATCGTTCGCCAACCCCGCGGTCACGCTTGCTCGCTCGTTCACCGACACGTTCACTGGGATCCGGCCCGTGGATGTCGGGCCCTTCATCGCAGCGCAGGTGGTGGGTGGTGCGGCGGCCGCCATGCTGACCCGCTGGCTGTTGCCGATTGCCGGCGTCCATTCCGCTCCAGCTCCGTCTCCCTCGGCAAAGGAGACATCACCATGAAGAACCACGACGAGATTCGCAGCGAGGTTCGCAATCACTACAGCTCGATCGCCCGCGGTGCGACGCCCGGATGCTGCGGAGGCGCCACCGTCGACAGCGAGCAGGTCGGCTACTCGAAGGAACAGCTGTCCGCGGCACCGGCCGGGGCAAACCTCGGGCTCGGCTGCGGGAATCCGCAGGCAATCGCATCGCTTCGACCCGGCGAGACCGTCGTCGATCTCGGCGCCGGTGGCGGCTTCGATGCCTTCCTCGCAGCCCGCTCGGTGGGACCGACCGGCCAGGTGATCGGCGTCGACATGAGCGCCGACATGGTCCACCTCGCGCGCGCCAATGCGAAGAAGCACGGCACGACCAACGTCGAGTTCCTGCTCGGCGAGATCGAGCATCCTCCGGTGGGTGATGGCGTCGCGGACGTCGTGATGTCGAACTGCGTGATCAACCTGTCGCCCGACAAGCCTGCGGTGTATCAGGAGGCGTTCCGCATGCTGCGCCCCGGCGGCCGGCTCGCGATCAGTGATGTCGTCGAGCTGAAGCCGATGCCGGCGGAGATCGCCGATGACATCAGCGCGCTGTGCGGCTGTGTCGCGGGTGCAGCAGGCGTGGGGCAGCTGATATCCCTGCTGACGACGATCGGCTTCGCGGATGTGAAGATCGAGCTCGAGCCTGGCAGCCGCGAGGTGATCGCATCGTGGGCGCCGGGTCGGAAGTTCGAGGACTACGTCGCGTCCGCGAAGATCACGGCGACGCGACCGCTGACCGTGACCACGGGCAGCGACGTCAAGAAGCCCGCAGCCGCCTGCTGCCCGGCAGGGTGTTGCGCATGACTGACTGCGGGCCCGCGCGCGATCTGCCGTGGCGCGAGGTCCGCGCGGAGCTGCGGCGATTCGTGGTCGCGCGGGTTCCGCAGTCGGAAGTCGACGATGTCGTGCAGGAGGCGCTCGCACGCATCCATCGCGGGGTGTCGGGCGTGCGCGATCAAGAGCGACTCGCGCCGTGGATGTATCAGGTCACGCGCAACGTGATCGTCGATCACCACCGGCGTGCGCGCCCGGCGCTCCCGCTCGATGACGAGCCGATCGCCGAGCCGCCGAGCGACGATGTGGACGATGTTCTCGCGCGCATGTCGAGGCCGCCTTGCGTGCGGGTCGCAAGAGCGTCGCCCGTCACTACCTGGCGGAGCGCACGGTGAGCCATCCGATGAGTGCACTCGGCTTGCGGTTGTCTCTTCGCGCCGCCGAGGTCCGGTCCCCCGCTTGAGGATCCCGGGCGTGTTGTTCCTGTGCGTCGCGAACTCCGCGCGTAGTCAGCTCGCGGAAGGGCTCGCGCGCGCGCGGTTCGGCGATCGTCTGCGGATCCAGAGCGCGGGCAGCAAACCGACGCAGGTCAATCCGCTGGCGATCGAGACGCTGCGCAATTCCGGTATCGATATCGGGGCGCAGCGGTCCAAGCTCGTCGACGAGATCGATCCAAGCGGCATCGATCTCGTGATCACGCTGTGCGCCGAGGAGGTGTGCCCGGCGTTCTATGCACCGGTGCGTCGCGTGCACTGGCCGATTCCTGATCCCGCCGGCGATCGGCCGGGCGATGCCACGGCTTCGATCGGCGCCGAGAATATGCGGCTCCACCGGTTCCGCCGCGCCAAGCTAGAGATCGAGGCGCGGCTCGATGCGGTCGAGTCGGCGCTCGCGCTACCTCCGCGGACGTCCGTGATGCCCGCGACCACCGAGGATCGCACCGAGGTCGAAGCGCTGCTGACCGCGGTCGAGCTTCCACTCGACGGCCTCGATGCCTGCTTTCCACACGACCTGATCCTCGCGCGAATCGACGGCGCGCTGGTAGGCGTTGCGGGACTCGAGCGGTGGGGTGCGTTCGGCCTCCTTCGGTCGGTCGCGGTCGCGGAGGCACACCGCGGGCACCGCATCGCCGAGGCGCTGATCGCCGAGCGA
>JACCQV010000093.1 GCA_013813945.1 Deltaproteobacteria bacterium
CTTTCGCGACATGCAGGACCTCGAGTTCACGATCCAGAAGGGTCAGCTGTTCATGCTGCAGACCCGCAATGGCAAGCGGACCGGCAAGGCGATGGTCAAGATCGCCGTCGACCTCGTCGCCGAGGGCAAGCTGACGCCGCGCGAAGCCGTTCTGCGGATCGATCCTGCGAAGCTCGATGAGATCTTGCACCCGACGATCGATCCGAAGGCGCGACCACCGGCCGTCGCGAAGGGCTTGCCGGCCTCGCCGGGTGCTGCAATCGGCCGGATCGTGTTCACCGCGAACGCAGCCGAGGAGTGGGCGAACAAGGGAGAGCGCGTGATCTTGATGCGCACCGACACGTCGCCCGAGGATATCCACGGCATGAAGGCCGCGATGGGAATCATCACCGGGCGCGGGGGGATGACCAGTCACGCCGCGGTCGTCGCGCGCGGCATGGGGAAGTGCTGCGTGACGTCGTGCACCGCGCTGCGCGTCGATGCGGCGAAGAAGACCGCCTCGATCGTCGGTGGCGGCAAGGAGATCAAGCTCAAGGAGGGCGATACGCTGACCCTCGACGGCTCGACGGGCGAGGTGTTCCTCGGCTCGGCGCCGCTCGTCCCCGCGCACCTCGGCACCGAGCTCGGGACGTTGATGGAGTGGGTCGACTCGTTCCGCACGTTGCGCATCCGCACCAATGCCGACACCCCGACCGACGCGCGCACCGCGCGCAGCTTCGGTGCCGAGGGCATCGGGTTGTGCCGGACCGAGCACATGTTCTTTCAGCCCGAGCGGCTGATGGCGGTGCGCGAGATGATCCTCGCCGCCGACGAGGCGGGGCGACGCGCGGCGCTCGCGAAGATCCTGCCGATGCAGAAGGGCGACTTCGCCGAGCTATTCCGCGTGATGGACGGCCTGCCGGTGACGATCCGCCTCCTCGATCCGCCGCTCCACGAGTTCTTGCCGCACACCGCGAAGGACATCGAGGAGGTGGCCGCCGAGATGGGCACACCGGTCGCCGTGATCACGGCGAAGGTCGCCGAGCTCACCGAGGCGAATCCGATGCTCGGGCATCGTGGCTGCCGGCTCGGCATCACCTACCCGGAGATCTACGAGATCCAGACCCAGGCGATCGCCGAGGCCGCGGCCGAGGTCACCGCGGAGGGCATCATGGTCCATCCCGAGATCATGATCCCGCTCGTCATGGTGCCCGAGGAGCTGCGGCGGCTGCGCGAGCTGGTCGCGAAGGCGTTCGACAAGGCACTCGGCACGACGAAGCTCGCATACACGATCGGCACGATGATCGAGCTGCCGCGCGCATGCGTGGTCGCCGACCGGATCGCCGAGCACGCGGACTTCTTCTCGTTCGGCACCAACGATCTGACGCAGACCACGTTCGGCCTGTCGCGCGATGACGCGAGCCGGTTCCTCGGCACGTACGTCGACACCGGCGTGCTCAAGGTCGACCCGTTCGTCGCCCTCGATCAGGAGGGCGTCGGCGCGCTGATCGAGCTCGGCGTCCGCGGCGGTCGCGCGACCCGGCCGACCCTCAAGGTCGGGATCTGCGGCGAGCATGGCGGTGACCCGAGCTCCGTCGAGTTCTGCCATCGGGCTGGTTTCGATTACGTCTCGTGCTCCCCGTTCCGGGTTCCGATAGCCCGGGTAGCGGCCGCGCGCGCGGCTCTTGCGGAGACACCGACGTGACCCGAGAAGTGAGTAAGATCATGCAGGCAACCCTGGTAGCCCCGGCCCGGTCGAAGAGACTTCCCATGTCTTTGGCCAAGCGTTTGAAGGGGGTAGCGCTCTGCGGGCTACTCACCGCGTGCACGGCCAGCGCCGATGAGGTCCGCCCGCCAGACAACGAGTTCTTCTTCCCGACGGGCATCGTGGTCGCAGAGTCGCAAGGCGTAGCGTTCGTCACCAACGCGAACTCGGAGCTTCGCTACGACTCGGGCGCGATCTCGGTGCTGTCCCTCGACTCCGTCGATGAGGTCGTCGCGGCCTGGATCGCGAACAGCGAGATCCCGAGCGGCTGCGAGCAGGACCCTGATCATCTCGAGACGCTGATCTGCGAGGAGGCCCTGTTCATCAACGCGGGTGCCGGCGTTCGCATCGGCAACTTCGCGACCGAGATCGCGGTCCAGGATCTCGGCAGCAACAGGCTGCGCCTCGTGATTCCGACGCGCGGCGATCCGTCGATCGCATGGGCGGACTGGGATGGCAGCCGGCTGTCGTGTAATGCGAGCGGCGATCCGAACGCGCTGTGCGACGACGAGCATCGCCTGTCGTACGTGCAGAACAATGCCGACCTGTCTCCCATCCCCGACGAGCCGTTCGGTGTCTATGCCGACAGCGCCGGAGAGTTTGCCGTCGTCACGCACCTCACGAGCGGTGCGGTCACGCTGATCGATTCGCCGAGGGAAGGCACCGTTCAGGTCGCTGACGCCCTGACCGGCATCTTCGCCCCCGATTCGAACGGCGGCGTGCCGGGCGCGACCGGCGTCGTCGGCCTGCCGCGCCCCAACGGCGGCATCGTCTACGTCGGCAGCCGCACCGAGGACCGGATCCAGACCTTCACCGTGGGTCAGCCGGTCAACGATGCACCGCCGTACCTGCTGCCCGGTGCCTGGTTCTTCCTCGACGCGGTCGGTGGCAACACCGGCGGCTCGAACGACACGCGAGGCATGGCGTTTTCGCCCGACAGCAGTCACCTCTACCTCGTCAACCGCCGCCCGCCGAGCGTCCAGATCTACGACACCACCATGGGGCCAACCGGCTATCCGCAGAACCGCGCGATCGGCGCGACCGATATCTGCCGTCAAGCATCGACCGTCGCGGTCTCCGGCACGGGCGATGACGAACGCGCCTATGTCAGCTGCTTCCAGGACGGCCTGCTCTACATCATCGATCCACGCGGGTCCGTTCAGCTCGAGGACATCGTTCTCGTCGGACGTGGCCCGTACGCCGTCGCCGCAGCCGCGACGCGCAACAAGGTGTTCGTGACGAACTTCCTCGAGGACACGATCGCCGTGCTCGACACCGCACCGACCTCGACCCGACGCAATCGCGTCGTGCTGCGGATCGGAAAGCAGAGGGCGCCGTGATGCGTTGGTCTCGCGTCCTCGTCAGCGCACTCGCCGCGGCAGCTTCCGTCTCGTGCGGTGACACGACAACCACTCCGCCGAGCCAGCTCAACCTCGATCGCCCGGTCGATATCTCGTTTGCCTGTCACGGCGACCTGCGGATCACCAACGGCGCACCGCCAACGCTGGAACAGGCCGTGATCACGACCGCGCAGCCGCTCTCCGCGTGCGACGCCCGGTCGGGGGCGCGGATCTGTATCGATCCGGACGGCACCGATAACATCCTCGGAAACTCCGACGACTGCCCGGCGACCGAGGCCCCGGTCCCGGTTGGCCAGGAGACGCTGGACGGATTGGGCGGGGCGGTCGGGGCGGCATCCTGGTACGGCTTCATTCTCCAGAGCGGTCCCGGGACCGTCGCCGTTGCACGGTTCCCGAC
>JACCQV010000094.1 GCA_013813945.1 Deltaproteobacteria bacterium
AGGCAGCGACGATCGATGCGGGCACCGAGGTCGGCGCGAACGGTCGGCTCCAGCCGAACACGTCGCGCAGCGTCGTCGAGCGGGAACTACCAGGACGGGAAATCACCCTGCGGTGGGTCTCCGGCGTGACTGTCGTGAATTCGTACCCCTGGTCCCGGAGCTGGCGGCCGAGGTCGACCAGCGCTTGCTCGCGAGGAGAGAGAGTTTCCATGTAGTAGAGACTAGCTGTAAACCGTGTAGGCCGAGTGCAGGCTAGAGGTCGTCGACGTCGGCGGATTCGCCGACCACGTCGCGGTCGGCGAAGGCGCACCAGGCGAGCAGCTCGAGGAGGTACCCCTCTGCGGCCCGCATCTCGCCTGCCGCGACAGACAGCGACGCCATCATGGACAGCGTACGGGCACGGGGGCGGAGATCCTGCTCCGTGCCCGACGAGTCGGAAGTGGAGTCGATGTTGGTCAGCATGACCTCCTCTACTTCACGGCCGATGCCAAGACAGCTCGACCGCCCGCTCCGACGAGGTTGCAACCACTTGCAGCGCTGGATGCCGAGCGCGTTCGCCCGTGCGCGGGGACGCGCTGTCGACCGTGGCGCTCAGGCTCGCACGAGCAGGGCGATCGGCAAATCGCGCCACAGCTCCGCCACGGAGAAATCCCCGGCAGGGATCGATCGTTCCGAGAGAAGCTCGCGCCACGATCCCGGAAGGACTGTCAGCGTCGTGTCACGCCAGCCGTCGGCGCTCGCGCTGATTCTCGGAACAACCGTCACCAGGTCGTCGCCTCGCGCGAATGCGAACACCCGATGCGCGTGCGGACCGGTCGCGCCGAGCGCCCGATACGCTCCGTCGAACGCGGATGGAGCTCGGCGTCTGTGTCCGAGGACACGTGCAATCACGTGCAACTTCATCCGATCGAGATCGCCGCGCATGTGCTCGGTCGTCGCGTCGCGCACGTCGGCGAGCGCACGACGACGTGCAGCGAGATCAACGGGGCGGCGATTGTCGGGGTCCACGAGCGAGTCCGCGCGCAGCTCGCTGCCCTGATAGAGATCGGGCACGCCTGGCGCCGTCAGCTTGATCAAGAGCATCGCGAGGGAGTTGCGATCACCGTGCGGTGCGAGACGCGCCGAGAGGTCGCCGATGTCGCGGAACAACTGATTGTCCGCGTACACGTTCTCGAGCCACCGAGTGCGCGCCGCCTCATACGTGGCGTCCGGGCGGCGCCACGATGTGCGAAGGCGCGCTTCGCGGGTCGCCTTCTCCGCATACGGCAGCGCACGCGCGAGCGGCAGGGGCCAGGCGCCGACCAGCGTCTGCCACATCAGATACTCGAACGTCCGATCAGGTTCGAGATTCCCCCACCCCGCTGCGGCGCGCGTGCGAAATCCCTCGACCGCATCGGTCCACACACCGGGGAGCTCCGACAGCACGCTGATCCTCGCGCGGACGTCCTCGCTGCGCTTGGTGTCGTGCGTCGACGTGGCGAGCATCGAACGAGCGCGCCCGGCTGCAAGCTCGACATGGAGGGCGGGCGGATCCATCGCGAACGCCGCCAGGTCGGCCCCGACATCGCAGCGCGAGACGAGGCGGACCTGTCGGTACAGCAACGTGTCTTCATCGCCTTTCGCAACGATCGGCCCGGTCACCTGCTGCGCCGCGAACCCGAGCTCGATCGCCTCGGGGCTCGGCAGCTCGAAGGCCAGCGCGGCCTCGAGGAACGCGAGGAGATCGCGATCGAGATCTGGCCTCGCCTCGATCGCGGCTGTCGTGGCATGCGCGATTCGCGCGCGGTCTTCGATCGTCCGTTGCTCGCCGCCGAGGTAGGTCCGGTAGACCGGATAGCCTGCGAGCACCTCGGCGAGTGCGACCTCGATCTCGGTGCGCGTGTAATCGCGACACGCGGGGCTCGCGCCGCATGCCCGCACGGCCAGCCGGGTCAGCCGCGCCAGCTCGCTATGCAGGGCGTCGGTCATCACGTCGAGGCGGGCGCGGCGGCTCTCGAGGTGCGGATCGAAGGGAGCCCCCGTGTACGCGGTGAAGGCGGCGGTCAGGGGCTGCTCACCATCCGGGTCGATGAACAGCTGTCCAAGGCGATCCATGAAGTCGTAGCCGGTCGTGCCATCGATCGGCCAGGTGGTCGGCAGGTGCTCGCTACCGATCAGGATCTTCTCGACCACGATCCACGCGTCCGGCGCCCTCGCTCGCAGCTGGCGCAGATACGCCTCCGGATCGCGCAGTCCGTCGACGTGATCCACGCGGATGCCGTCGATCGTGCCGTCAGCGAGCCATCCGAAGATGCGGCGATGGCTCGCCTCGAGCACGTCGGGATCCTCGTTGCGGATACCGACCAGCGTCGTGATGTCGAAGAACCGGCGATACGAGAGCTGACTGTCCGCGACGGTCCAGTACGCGAGCCGGTAGTTCTGACTCTCGAGCACGGTGTCGAGCTCGACCGGATCACGATTGATCGCAGCGAGCTCGGCATCGAGCGCTTCGGCTGCCGCTGGCTGCGCACGGATCAGCTCCTCGAGCCGCGTCAACAACACGGCCTTGTGCCGGTGGCGGCGGTGTCGCGGTCCCGCGTCGCGTTCGCGCGAGGACGGCAGCGCCGACAGTGACTCACCGATGAACTGCAGCTCGGCGTGAGCGATCCGTTCGCCGGCGCGCCGCACGATCGGCCCGAGCGAGACCGGCGAGATCGGGAACCGCATGTCATGCGCGCGGACGCGAAACGTTCCGTGCTCGTGATGAATCGCCAGCGTGCCGCTGGTCAGGGCGCGACCGTAGCGTTCACCGAGCACCGGAAGCAGAACGCGATCCTTCCCTGCCGGTGTCCAGTCCACGTCGAAGTACGACGCGAAGTAGCTCGCGCCGCCGTTCTCGAGGACGTCATTCCACCAGCGATTGCGGGTCCCCTCGATCGACATGTGGTTCGGTACGATGTCGAGGAGGATCGCGAGGTCCGACGCCTTGGCCGCCGCGACGAGTGCCGCGAATCCCGCCTCGCCACCGAGCTCGTGGCTGACCGCCTCCGAATCGACGATGTCGTAGCCGTGGGTGGAGCCTTCGGCAGCCTGCAAGACAGGCGACAGGTAGAGGTGCGAGATGCCGAGCTCGGCGAGATACGGCACTGCCTCCGCGGCGGCCGCGAAGCCGAAGCCCGGATGCAGCTGCAGGCGATAGCTTGCGCGCGGCGTCATCGCGTCTCGCGCTGGAGCAGCCACATCGAGCGGCCCAGCACGGTGAGCGAGCTACCTGTGTGGAAGCTCTCGATCTCGTCGCCCGCAAACCCGCGCGCCGTGTCGAAGACCCGGCGCCAGGTCTTGCCCCACTTCAGCTCGGGCAGAGTGATCTTCTCGTCCTCCGGTGCCGCGTGGAATATGAGGAGGAACGAGTCGTCGTGCGGAATCTCGCCCCGGTCATCGGGGACATTGATCTGGTTCCCGTTGACGAACACCTGGATCGAGCGGGTCTCTCCCGAGTCCCAGTGGTCTTCGGTCATCTCGTCGCCGGCGGCCGAGAACCAGCTGATGTCGGGCAGCGCTTCGCGCCCCTTGACGGGGCGAATTGGTCGGCCCTGGAACCAGCCGCGTCGCTTGAACACGGGGTGACGACGCCGGAACGCGGACAGCTTCTCGGTGAACGCCAGGAGCTCCTTGTCCGCGTGGGCCCAGTCGAACCACGACACCTCGTTGTCCTGGCAGTACCCGTTGTTGTTGCCCTGCTGGGTTCGTCCGAGCTCGTCGCCGCCGACGAGCATCGGCACTCCCTGCGAGAGGAACATGGTCGCGAGGAAGTTGCGTTGCTGCCGCGAGCGCAGCGCCTGGATCTCTGGATCGGTCGTCGGTCCTTCGACGCCGCAGTTCCACGACCGGTTGTGACTCTCGCCGTCGCGATTGTCCTCGCCGTTCGCATCGTTGTGTTTCTCGTTGTACGAGACGAGGTCGAGGAGCGTGAACCCGTCGTGGGCGGTGACGAAGTTGATGCTCGCGTGCGGGAATCGCCCGCCCTGCTGATAGAGGTCCGAGCTCCCGGTCAACCTCGCTCCGAGCTCGGGCAGCGAGCCCGGCTCGCCGCGCCAGTAGTCGCGGATCCAGTCGCGGTACTTGCCGTTCCACTCCGACCACAGGGGTGGGAAGTTGCCGACCTGATAGCCGCCTTCGCCGACATCCCACGGCTCGGCGATCAGCTTCACGCGCGACACGACCGGGTCCTGCTGGATCAGATCGAAGAACGCACCGAGGCGATCGACCTCGTGCAGGCCGCGAGCGAGCGCGGATGCGAGATCGAAGCGGAACCCGTCGACGTGCATCTCCTCGATCCAGTAGCGCAGCGAATCCATCACGAGCTGGAGCACGTGCGGATTGCGCATCTGCAGCGTGTTCCCCGTGCCCGTGTAGTCCATGTAGAAGGTCGGGTTGTCTGCGACGAGCCGGTAGTACGCCTCGTTATCGAGACCCTTCATCGACAGGTGCGGACCCACGTGATTGCCTTCCGCGGTGTGGTTGTAGACGACATCGAGGATCACCTCGATGCCTGCCTTGTGGAGCTCACGCACCATGTGCTTGAACTCCGCGACCGCGCCGCTCGCGCTCCGCGTGCTCGCGTACTCCGGGTGGGGCGCGAAGTAGCCGATCGAGTTGTAGCCCCAGTAGTTGCGCAGGCCTTGCTCGAGGAGAAAACCGTCGTGAACAAAGGCGTGGATCGGCAACAGCTCCAGGGCAGTGATGCCGAGCTGCTTGAGGTGAACGATCGTGGCCGGGTGCGCGATCCCCGCGTACGTGCCGCGCAGATCCTCCGGAACGTCGGGATGGCGCATCGTCAGGCCTTTGACGTGCGCCTCGTAGATCACCGTCTCGTTCCACGGAATCTCGAGCCGGCGATCGTTGCCCCAGTTGAAGTGCGGCTGGACGACGACGGACCGAAACGTGTTTTGCGCGCTGTCGTCCTGTGACGGTGAGCCGTCATCCTTGTGGCCGCGCAGCGATGGTCCCCAGTCGAGTCCCTCGGAGATCGCCCGCGCGTAGGGATCGACCAGCAGCTTGTTGGGATTGCAGCGAAGACCGCGAGAGAGATCCCACGGCCCGTGAACACGGAACCCGTAGCGCATCCCCGGGCCGACCTCCGGCAGATAGGCATGCCAGATCTGGCCGATGCCGCAGTGCAGATCGATGCGAGTCTCGTCCGGATCGAACAGACAGAGCTCGACTCGCTCTGCGACGCCGCTGAACACGGCGAAGTTGGTCCCGAAGCCATCGAACTGCGCACCCATCGGGTACGAGCGTCCCGGCCAGACGCGACGGGCGGCAGTGGCCTTGGGCGTGGTTGTCACGGGGCGTACGCGCGACCGGGCACGAGCGCGCGCGAACGACGCAGCGCGAGCACGGTCTCGATCCGCTCGGGGCGGCCCCAGTCACTCCACTCCACACCTTCGAGCTCCATCGCCGCGAGCCGCGTCGGGGCCCGTTCGAGCATGTCGCGCGAGAAGCTGACC
>JACCQV010000117.1 GCA_013813945.1 Deltaproteobacteria bacterium
CGCCATGCACTACCGGCGCGCGCGCTGACTCAGAGCAGCCCCCTCGCTCCCAGCTCGCGAACCATCGCGTCGTCGGGAAGGGCGCTCGTCGGCACTCAGCGCGTAACACCGGTACGTCGCGACTAGCAATCGTGCGGGCCGCTCTTGTCTTGCGAGCGCTAGTCGCACACGTAGCGATAGTGGACGAGCCAACCGTCGTTCTCCCGGCGTTCATTGACCAGTCGGCCGCTGGCGTCGTACTCGAAGACCCACCGTCCCGGCTCGACCGTCAGGAAGTCGAGAATCTCACGCACACGTTCCGTCGCGTCATACGCGATGTCCTTCGCCATGACTCCGCTGACCTTGATCAGCCGTCCTGACGAGTCGTACGAGAACTCTTGCGGCCGATCCGCAGACTCGATCCATGTGAGCCTTCCGGCGGCATCGTAGTGATAGCGCTCCTTCTGTGCCGGCTGGTCCGCCTCGCGAATTGTCGCGACCGTCAGGCGCCCGCGATCGTCATACTCGAAGGTCTCGACCTCGACGGACTTCCGCTCCGTCGAGGTCACGGTCACGCGCACGAGCTGACCTTTGGCAAACTCGTAGGCGCGCCTGAACGAGTTGGTCGGACATGCGCGCGGTCTCCCCGCCGGGTCGTACTCGCACGTCGTCGCGATGCCCAAGGTGCCGTCGGCGTTGCGCTCCTCGCTTCGCGTCAGCCGCCCAGCCCCGTCGTAGCTGTACGTCGTCAGGTACCGCTCGTCGGCGGAACCGGTCTCCTTGAGGCATGGCCGCATGCAGCCACGCGCGCCGAGGCACTGCGCGGCGAGCGTGGTCCAGGGCGGATCGATCGGGCAGCCTGTTCACACCAGTGAACGGGTGACCGCATCGTTGTGCCACCAGGGCTCTGGACACACCTTTGCGGTCCGCGGGGGCGGAGCTGGCGCTGCGTCGTGGGCCTGAACCGGCACCTCCACCGGCACCTCGACCGGCACCGGCACCGGCACCGCGCGCTGGGTCTCATCACTCGAGGGTCGCCCGCAACTCGCTAGCAGCAAGACCGCGAAGAGGATGCGCGCCGAGATCAGCACCGAGCTCCCACGTACCACGGTCGGGAAGATGTGGGGACCCGTCAGCGTTGGGTTGAAAGTTCCTGGCGTTGGTGGCCGGTACGGCGTCCGACCACGACGTGTGATCGATCTTCGCAGCGGTTCGATCACCGAGGTACTGCCACGCCCGAGCCAGGCTTCCGAAATAGAATGCAACGCACCAGAGGAACACGGCCCATCAAACTCGCTCCTCGATTCGCGAGATCTGGGCGCGCCGGTCTTATTCAGCCGGCCGACCGGCGTGAGCTCGGACGATCTCGGCAGCGATCTCGCGGTTGCGAAGCGCGCTCGACGTGCCCACCGCGATCACGTCTCGCAGCCGCGGAGCACGCGAGCCGGGCGTCTCGCGCACCACAACGCCAAGGTCGCGTGGATCACCGGCCCCGTACCGGGTCCCGCCACGCTCGCACGCAGAGAGGATGTAGAGTTCCCTGGCGCCGATCGACAGCATGTCTCCACTCCATGGAAGGACCGTGGAGAGCTGTTCGAAGGCGACGGCGTCGCTGCACTCACGAAGCCCACACCGCCGCGCGACCGGACCGGAGAACAGGTGCGAGGGATGCCTGGCGACGCGGAACGGACCGTGATGCGGATCGGCGGCCACGAGGACGTGCTCGGGATCCCAGGACAGAGGCATCGGGGGCAGACCCTGGTCGGCGTAGCCGTCGGCGATCTTCCAGCGCCAGTAGAACGAGGCAGGTACGTCGGGACGTTCGCCTCCGAAGCTCGGCAGGTGCTCCGGATCGACGCCCAGCGCCGTCCATCCGACGGCGCTGGGCAGACCGACCTCGAGGATCTCCGTCAGGTGACCGCCAAGAGCCGCGATGTCCCGGCTGGCTCGGATGCGCTCGTCGTAGTCGAGTACGAGCGCTGCGTACTCGATGCCTGGCCAGCGCACTCCAAGATCGAGCGAGGCGCCCTCTGGCCAATCCTCCAGCCACACGGGAAGTCCGGTCAGCTCGGACACTTCGCGTTGGACGCGCACACGTGATGGCGTCGGGCCGTTCGAGTGAAAGAACACGGTCAGGTCCCGGCCGCGCTCGATACGAACGGTCGCACTACATGGCAGGGCGATGTCACCGTCGGGCACTCGCGACCGCTTCATCGTGGACGGAGAGACTGTGCCGCACTGGACCTCGAACGTCGCGGCGGTTCTGGTAACGGTTTGTCGCTCCCCTGGCTGGGTCTCGGACGTTCGTCGCGCCCGTCGAACGGCGCGGTACCCTCTGCAGATGATGCCTCGGAGCTGCCGCTGTCGTCGGACGGCGGCTGGGTCGAGCCACGTCCCGATCAGTGAAAGCCCATTCCAAAGCTCTTGGCAGCGGACGCGACGACGACAGCGCCTACCAAAGCGACGGCGGCAATGATCACGCCCGTCCGCGCGCCTGGCTGGACCACCGCCCCAGCTCCAAGGAGCACACCGATGGTCTGGCCGCGGTAGTACTGCATCAACACGCTGTCGATTCCGAGTGTGACGAAGCGGTGCTGCACGCGAGGACCTGCCATGACGACGTAGCGGTCGCCTGGAGCCAGCTCCCCGGATCTGTTGCCGCCACCAGACCACGTCGAAAACACGGTGGATGCTGAGACGCGCCCCCCGAGGCGCCAGCGAGCGCTGATCGGGTGATCTACCTGGAGCTCGACTCCTGCAGCAGCCCCGCCGGTCGGGATGACGTCGACCACTCCACCGACCACGAGGTTTGTGCCAAGGCCGGTGCCGATCCGCCAGCTCACGGACAACCGCAGGTCCACGATGCCCCGCTGATCAGCACTCTGCACCGGATCGTGCGACCCACTGTTCAATCGACGCTGACTCTCGCCCCAGACCGAGCCAGTCCAGAATCCCAACGCGATCTGAAATCTCGGCCCGGGGGCCGGTTTCACGGGCGGCGAGATCGGATCAACGGGCGCAGCAACCGGCACACCCGGTGCGAGCGCGGGCTCGGCATCCGCCGAGCGCACGAGCGAGACCACGATCAGCGCCACGACGATGCCGATCCGGATCATTGCATTCAAAGGCGCGAACCTCATCGGAAGGCACGCTCGCACACCGTTGCTCCGCCGGAGATCTGTTCACGAGTTGTTCACGCTCGCGAAGCCAATCGTTCCCCAGATTCCTCAACCGTCCTTTGATCTACTTCACGTCGAGCAGCTCGACGGTCCACTCGGTCTGGTAGTTACCCACGCGGACGACCCGCGCGCGAATGGCGCTGCACTCCTTGGCGACCGAGCTGATCTGCCTGGCGAGCGCCAGGTCCGCATCGCGGACCTGGACAACGACACCGCCATCGCCTTCGTACTTCGGGATGCTGCAACCGTAGAGCGTGGGAGGTTCCGCATGCGAACGAAACGCACGGAACACGATGATCTTCCCCTTCGCCTTCTTCGCGTCGAGAGCCATGTCCTCGAGCGTCACGTAATCGGCGCCTCTGGGCGGCGGAGTCGCCTTGACCGGCTTGCCGAAGATCGCGAGTGCCTTCGCGGTGGCCACGCCCGTCTTGTCGAAGCCGGTCACGCGGAGATGCACCTCGACCGCACCGCCGCCGCTGTCGACAGGATCACAGTGCTTGTCGTCGAGGCCCATCCTGGCCCTCTGGGTACTGATCGGTTGCGGCAGGATGGGAAGGCGGCGATTGGTGCAGCGTTCGAGCGACGACTGCGTGAACCAGTCGCGACCGGATGGCTTCGGCTTGTCGCTGGTTGCGATCGCGGTGCCAGAGGTCTTGGCCGCAAGCTTCTCGCATGCTTCGCGTTGCTGGGAGCTCTTGGTGCCGATGCGTTCTGCGGCAACCTTTGCAGGGAGGTGGACCCAGCGATCGGTCTCCTTCACGAGACGCGCCAAGATGCGGCAGGTCTCGGACCTGACCGAGAGGTCGTCAACGAGCCACTTGTCGGGCAGCGGATTCTCGAGCAAGCGCACGAGAGGACGAAGCTCGGCGAGCTTGCCGCCGAGCTCGCCGAGGGCACGCACGCCGGCGACAGCAAGCTGCGCATGCGTTTCATGCCGCAGCGTCGCCTTTACGATCGCCGGGACGTGCGTCGTGTCTGCGGTTTCGGCCAGGCAGCCAAACGCGACGTCGACGACCTCGCGATCGTTCGCCGCGAGCCGCTCGCGACAGACCGTCCCGGTCGGCCCGACGATCTTCGCGCGGTGGGCCTTGTCTCGCTCGCCCCCTTGCGCGTAGCCCATGCGCAGGATCGACAGCGTATGGCGCAGCGCGATCAGACCGAAGCGCTGGGCCGTCGCGTCGCCCTTGCTGACGATCAGCACGAGCCGGTCGGTCTTCGTCTTGGCGGCCACGAGCCCCGCGTTCTCGGAGGCGTAGACGAAGTCCTGCTTTGATGGATAACGCTCGAGCCGCATCTGCTTGGCGACGTCGAGGAGCTCGGTGATCGCCGACGCGTCCTCGATCTTCGAGAGGCAGAACGCACGATCGCGCAGCTTGGGCTGGCGGCAGTTGCTCCGTTGCTCGACCTGCGCGAGTGCGACGTTGCACAGCGCGACCACGGATGTGAATGCGACCACGACCATCCCAGGAGTCATGGGGCATCCTACCCTGGCGCATTCCAGGTTCTGCCAGTGACCACTGGGGACGCCATGGGGGCAGACCCCGCGGCGTTCAACCGCGCGGAGATCCTGGTCGGACCACGGCACGTGGCCTGCAGCACGACGGATGATGACTACTCGTATGGCCGTTTGCATGGCCCTCACCGTCGCCGGCTGCGTCACGGCGGAGGGGGATGGCGACCCGAGTGGCCCCGGCGGCAAGGGCGACATCTGGGGAACCGACGACCGCGTCGAGCGGTACGAGATCCAGACCCCGGCGCTCCAGGAAGCCGCGAGTCGCTCGGCGGCGATCGTCGAGCTGTCCTCGCTCACTCACGATGCTGTGCGCGACACGTACTCGTTGGGGCTCAGATCCCTGAGGGAGACGCAGTCGCTGTGCGAAGGCGAGCGGTTTGCCGACCAGCCCGCCTCCGCGATGTGCTCGGCCACGTTGATCGGAGACGACCTCATGGTCTCGGCCGGTCACTGCTTCGACGCGGTGCCCTGTGAGCAGATCGCGATCGTGTTCGACTTCGCGTACCAGCAGCCGGAGCTGCTGCCCGACGGCGTGGCGAGAGAGATCCCGGCGGCCAACGTCTATCGGTGCGTGGAGACACTCGCGGCGGAGCTGCATTACGACGACGTGGATCGCAGTCGCGACGTTGACTACGCCGTGTTTCGCCTCGAGCGCAAGGTCACCGATCGTGCGCCCGCGAAGGTCAACTGGAGCGCCCCCATCGTCGCCGACCAGCCTGCGTACGTGATCGGACACCCGATGGGCATCCCTCAGAAGCTCGCCACCGGCAAGGTCACGGACCTCAGCAACACTGCCTTCGTGATCCACGACGCCGATGTGTTCGGCGGGAACTCCGGCGGTGGCCTGTTCGACAAGGACGGCATGTTGATCGGCATCCACGTCAACTCGAGCGGTCAGCGCTACATCCCCGGACCCACCGGCACGTGCACGGTCGCCGCGGTCTGCGGCGAGAACGCGGACTGCCCGAACCCTCCGCATGCGTACGACCCGCGCGCGATGCAGCTACGGCTGCCGCCCGCGGTGCGTGCCGCGCTCGGCCTCGACAAGCCGCCTGGCCCGACGCCCTCGGATCAGCGCTCACTCGGCGCCGACGGACACCTCTCGCCGAGGTGATCGCGCACCCACTACCGCTTGGCCTCGACATCGAGGCTCCGCGAGGCTCTGGATGCGTAGAGCCGCGCCGTCGCACCGCTCGTCAGCACGTACGTCTGCGGCGTTCCCCCGAGCTTGATCGTGGTTGGCGATCTTGATGCTCGAGATTCGTCACGACGTGGTACAGGCACGACCGTGATGCGCACGATGACCGGCTCGCTCGTGATCATGGTTTCGTTCGGATGTGGCGACGCTCCGACCGCTGCGGAGCCTGACGCGAGCCTCGCGATCGATGCGGCGCTGGACACCGATGCGGCGCTGCCCGACGCTGTCGACCCGCCCAACATCCCCGAGCGCATCGAGACGGGGTCCGGGTTCACGCCCGCGATCGCATTCGATGCCGCGGGCCGACCGAGCGTCGCGTACCGAAGGTACACAGCGACGACCTCGACCGAGATCCTGATTGCAACCCGCGGTTCGGGCGGCTGGTCGTCGCAGACGGTGCTGACGTTATCCGAGGGGACGATGTCGGACGTCGACTTCGAGATCGGGCCGGCTGGACGGCGCGTGCTCGGGTACGTCACGACCACCGGCGGCCAGGACTACCGCGGTGGCGCCAGTGTCGAGGACAGCGGCGCGTGGACGCATCGCTGGTTGGCCTACTTGCCCGACGCGGGCTCGCTGGCGCTCGAGGGTGACGTCGCGATCACGCCGCAAGGCGACGTGCACATCATGTGGCCACTCGTGACGCCTCCGGCGGAGACGGCAAGCGGGTTTCGGCACCTCGCGACCGCCGGCGCCGGGATGATCGAAGAGACGCTCGGCGCGCGCGTGCAAGGAACGCAGTTCGGGATCGGCGCACATCCGCGAAGCATCGCGATCGTTGCCGATGCAGGACTGTCGATGTTCACGCTCCAGAACGGCGACGCGCCGTTCGAGGCACACCTCAGCTCTCGCACGGCGATGGCCAACGGGCCGGTGATGCTGGCGTCACAGGTCGCGAGTCTGCCGGGATTCGGGCTGTACCCGCGCGCGAGCGGCGCCGCGCTCGTGAAGACACCGACCGGCCAGGTCGCGATCGGCGCCGTCTCGTACAGCAACCAGACCGCGTTCCATGTGCTCCGCGAAGGCGCGACGTGGACGCACCACACCGTCGGACCAGTGCCGTACGACTCGTCTGCGTGGTGCGCGACGGTGATGGACGACGGCACGGCAGCGATCGTCGTCTACGACGAGGTCGGAACCACGATCACCGAGCACGACCTGCGGTTGATCCTCGTCGCACCCGACGGCATGGTGCGCGACCAGGTGATCGACCTCGACGTCGACACCGGCAAGTGCGCGATTCGCGCGCAGGGCGGTTCGGTGCACGTCGTGTATCGCCGCAGCGACGACAGCCTGTACTACCAGCGCGTCGATCCGTGATCGATCACGGACAGATCGCGGCCAGGTACGTCTGGTACGGGTAGTCGGTCACATCGCAGTACGCAATCGCGAGACGCTCGCCGGTCCACGCGACGTTCGGCGTCTCCTGCACGTCCGGCCATGCGACGGTCGAAGCTTCGATCGGAGCGAGGGACGTATCGAACCGGTGAGTGAACGCGCCCGGCAGAAGGTTGCGCCGTCCGGTCACGACCCAGCCGTCGAACGCCACGACCGACGGATTGAACAGGTCCAGCGTGGGATGAACGACGGTGCCGAGCACCTGCGCAGACGCATCGAGGCGGCTCAGTTACAAGCCCGGGTTCGTAGCCCTACCTCCAAACGCGACCACTGCCTCGCCGGTGTTCCAGGCGATGCCGGGTGCGCCGAGGATGGTGCCCAGTGCTCGATCCGGGCCGAGCTTGGTCCCCGACGCGTCGGCCGCGACCGCGAAGGCCGTCGAGCTACCACCTCGTCCGTCGGTCCACGTGGCCAGGAAGCCACTGCCGGTCCACGCCAGCGCCGGTAGTTGAGCCTGTGCGGTGTCATCGCTGAGTCGGGTGGGCGCTCCCAGGGGTTGGCCGGACGCATCGTAGCGGCGAAGGTTGATGAAGCTCGGAGAGCTCGATGCCGGAGGAGTGCTCTCGTTCACCGCATAGGCGACGACGAGCTCGGTTCCGGTCCACACGATCGCCGGGTGGGCGGAGAAACTCGAGTCGATGAACGCAGGATCGGCAACGATGGTCCCATCCGCGGCGATGACCGCGAAGTACGTCGTGGCGCCGGTGGTTCCACGGACCTGCCACACGATTCCGCAGTTCGTGTCGGAGCACGCGACCGACATCGGGAACGGAGGAAGCAAGCTCGGTTGCATCTCGCTCATCAGCTCCAGGCGCTGAACGGTTCCGTCTGCAGCGACGAGCGCCACGTTGGCCGTGAAGGTGCCGTCGTCGTCGTCGCGGCTATCGTGCCAGGCGACCACGACTCCCGAACCATTCGCGGCGATCGCCGGCGGGTGTCCGGTCCCATGGTTGACGGAGATCACGCGCGGTTCCGCGCAGATCGAGAATGGAACGGCGTCCGGTCCGACGTCGGCGGGGACTGGCTCGAACCCCAGACGTCCGCATGCGGTGAGTATGACGAGGAGGACCGTCCGCACGCGCCCTCAGCGTACTCGATCCGACGAGGGTAGATGATGGAGCGCGGTTTGCCGGTAGAGTGAGTGGGGCACGGTGGCAGAGACGATCAACACCCCGGAGTCCGAGCTGCCTCCGAGCGCGGCGATGTCGCACCAGTATCGTTGGCTCGTCATCGCGGGCGGAATGATCTGTCTTGCGTCGATGTGGTTGCCGATGTTCGGAAGGGGTGAGGGCGCGTTTGTCCCGATGAAGGACGAGTACGGTCAGGTCGCCTGGCTATGGCTGTTGATCCCGGGATGCGCGGTTCAGCGCACGGAGCGCGGAATGCGCTGGTTGAATATGGGCATGCGGCTGCTCCTGGTGCTGGCCGGCCTGGCCGGCGCGATCGCGCTCGTCATTCTTGGAGGGTACGCAATCGGTGTCGTTCCAGCACCGCTCGCCGTGGTGCTGATCGGTGCCTTCGGGCGTGGCGTCGCGCGCCTCATCATCTTGATCGCGACCACCACTCTGATTGCGTGCGCATTGATGTTCGACGAGTACGCGGCCGTTGGCCTCGCAGTCCTCGCCTTCGGTAGCGCGGTGTTGTTGATCGGCGCGGTCCTGTGGAGTCGCCGCCCCTTTCAGGGCGAACCGCTGGCTCCGCTGCCACGTGCGGTCGTGCGTTGAGGCTTCGGACGGCACCGCTGTCGCTCCTGCGTCTTCACCACGAGCGGCTGCACGTCCGCGTCGCAGTGAATCGGCCCTGGGACACACGTGTTCGTGGACACGCCTTCGCCAGTGCCGGAGCCGTGTCCCATCGCGGGACTCGGACCGTCGTTGCGGTTGATCCAGCCCACGACGGCAACCTCGAAGGCTTCCCACAGAATGCGCGCCCAGCTCTCGCGCGTCTCGAGGAGCCAGATGTCTTCATCACCACGCAGGTTCACCGAGACCTTCGAACCAGGAGCCTCGGGAGACGAGCGCACGAGAAATGCTCCCCGTCCGACGTCCAGCTTGTTCTGCTTGCGAAGCTCCAGAGCGAACCGAGGCTTCGGATGGAGGCGCAGGTATGAACAGTCGCGCCACTCGGGCTCGATGCTGGTCTGCACGCCGGGCTGACGGCCCGGGAGGAGGAGCACCTTGTCACGAGCCGTCTCACGCCACTCGAGGTGATTGTTGGCGAGCGGGACGAGCAGACTGCCGAACACGGATGGCGAATCTGGATAGGCCGGTCGAAGTGGGATCTTTATCGATCGCACAGCTCAGAATCGATCGAGTCCATTCTACCGCCGGCCTCGATGTGTGCCGGCAACGTGTCCATCGCCAGACGGAAACAGGGTTAGATCTACCGGTGCTGCGCTATGCCCCACGTCTCGTTCAGCCTGGGAGCACTCCGCGCGATGCGCTCGTCGAGGTGCTGATCGAGAATCCGCCGGCGAGCCCGCTCGGCGAGCACGAGCTCATCCCTCAGGTCGCGTGGATGGTCGAGCGTGAGGGCGCGTTCGTGCACGTGCCGGCGTCCGAGCGTGGCGAGCTCGAAGCGATGCGCGGCTCCGCGATCATGACCATGCTCGATGGGGAGCTCGTCAACGAAGTGCTCGAGCACTTGCCCGGCGTCAACCTCGCCACCTCCGGGACCTACGCGGCGGAGCTCCTGCTCGATGGCGACCATCTCGCCGCGGTTCACGAGATCCTCCGCGCCAAGGTGTTCCTGGCCGCCGCGCCGCATCGCGGGCGCTTCCTCGTCGGCGGCGTGGCGGGCGGCGTCGCCGGCATGAGGGAGTTCGTCGCGCACGTGCGGCGCGAGCACGATGCTGCGCCGATCGCCGATCGCATCAGTCCAGTCACGTTGCTCGTGCGTGACGGAGCTCCTACGGCAGTCGTCGGTGAGCTGCAGCTGAACGCACTCGCGCAGGCCGGCTGCGAGCGCTGAAGCAGCGGCTTACGGACCCCCGCACATCGTCAGCGTCTGCAGCTCGCGTTACCAAAGGGATCGCGGTGCCGATCGGTGTGACTCGACGTAGAGTAGCGGTCTGACCAAGCAGCTGACACCGCTCGTCGTCATCCTCACGTCGGTGTCGATGCTGCTAACGCTCGCCTGTCAGCCCAAGCCCGTGGTGGTGCCCGGCTACTTCACCGCGCAGCGACCCGCAAACGCACCACCCACGTGCGAGGAGACGCTCGCTTGCTATGCGCGCTGCGAGCCGCTGGTGGAGGAGTGCATGATGCGCTGCGATCAGTGCGGGGTGTCGCGCGACGTGGCGCGTGCTCGCGCGGTTTCGAACTGTGCCGCGATCAAAGGCTGCACCGATCCCGTGTGCACGGAGCAGCAGTGCGCGCCCGAGCTCGCGGCGTGCCAGGCACGGCACGTCGGCGGTCCGCCGGTGATGGATACGTTCTGTCCGAAGCCGTAGGAATGGGTAGTCGAAGAAGCGGCTGACCCGTACGCGACCTAGCGCTACCGGGTGCGACGCTCGGTCGCCGCGAGCCGTCCGGAACCTCATGAGCCGCGTCCTGGTGATCTGCGTGCTGTGGTTCGCCGCGACGGGCTGTTCTGCGACGCCACCTCCGCCAGCGCGCTGGGTCGGAGTGTTCAATCACGAGGGCCGGAATCTCGAGCTCCGCGCCGACGGGCGATTTCGCCTGACAGCGAAGGGATGCGTGTTCATGACGATCGACGTGAAGGGGCGCTGGACACCGAGAGGCACGATGATCGTGCTGCGCGCCGATGGGTCCACGCCGATCCCGTGGGATATGTTTCACGTGATCGATCAGCTCGACGTCAGAACGGGCGCGGGCAACGGGCTCATCGTCGCCGCGGCCCCGCGGATCGCACCGGAAATAGCAAACGCCGCAGGGAGCGCGGAGCTACCACCCGAGCTCGCGATGAAGCCGTTCCAGACTCGGTGGGTGCCGGGACGGGTCTGCACCTCGTGCAGCGAGATGGAAGGAACCAGCGTGACCGGTTGCGACGTGGATCCATTTGGGCCGTGGTAACGGGGCAGCGCACCGC
>JACCQV010000126.1 GCA_013813945.1 Deltaproteobacteria bacterium
TGGCGGTGAGCGGGTAGTCGCAGCGCTGGACGAGCTTGTGCTCACCCTTTTTTGTCACGTGCTGCATCATCGCGATCACGCGGCGACAGCCGCTGGCGAGATCCATCGCGCCGCCGATACCCATCACCTTGCCGTTGGGCACAGCCCAGTTGGCGAGGTCACCTCCGGCGGAGACCTGCATCGCACCGAGGATCGCGACGTCGACGTGCCCGCCGCGGATCATCGCGAAGGAGAAAGCGGAATCGAACGTCGAGCCGCCCGGAAGGACGGTGACGGTCTGCTTGCCGGCATTGATCAGATTGGGATCCTCGTCACCCTCGTAGGGGAACGGGCCCGTGCCGAGCAATCCGTTCTCCGAGTGGAGCCACGCGTGGCCTTCGGCGAGGTAGTCGGCGACCTGGGTCGGGAGGCCGATGCCGAGGTTGACGATCGACCCCTCGGGAATCTCCTTCGCGGCGCGGCGCGCCATGTCTTCGGTGGTCCAGCTATGCGTCGTCATCAGGACCTCTTGCGGACGGTTCGGAACTCGAACGCATTCTCGTGCTCGGGAACATGAACAATGCGATGGACGAAGATGCCCGGCAGGTGAACGTCATCGGGATCGATCGTGCCGTTCGCGACGAGCTGATCCGCCTCCACGATCGTGAGCTTGGCGGCCGTCGCGACGACCGGATTGAAGTTGCGCGCGGTGCGCCAGAATCGAAGGTTGCCGAACCGGTCAGCCACCTGCGCTCTCACCAGCGCCACATCACCCGAGATCGCGCGCTCGAGGATGTACCGGCGACCATCGATCTCCCGGGTCTCCTTGCCGTCCTCGACCACGGTGCCGACCCCGGTCGGCGTGTAGAACGCAGGGATGCCGGCACCTGCGGCGCGCATGCGCTCGGCCAGCGTGCCCTGCGGCGTGATCTCGACGAGCACCTCGCCGGATACCATCCGGCTGTGGAGGTCCTCGTTGCCGCCGATGTAGCTGCAGATCACCTTGCGGATGATGCCGGCGCGCAGCCACTGGGCGAGGCCCTTGCCCATGTTGCCGGCGTTGTTCGAGACCAGCGTCAGATCCCGAACGCCGCGCTCGACGACACCCTTGATCAACGCCTCGGCATTACCCGACAGGCCGAAGCCGCCGACGAGGATCGTCATCCCGTCCTTGAGCGGTACGAGGGCGTCGGCCACCGACGCGAGCACCTTGTCCTTGTGGCGACCGATCACAGGACGGCTCCGAACGCGCTGACCGCAGCCTCTCCGAACGAGCGAACGCCTCGCACCAGCTCCTCCTCGGTGATGCACAGCGGCGGCGCGAAGATCGCGGTGCCGCGCTTGCCGTCGACGTGGAGCGAGAGCTTGCGCGTCGCGAGCTCGCTACCGAGCTTGGTCCACTGCTCGGGCGTCGCCTGGGGGGCGAGCGCGGCGAGCAGGCCGAGGCCACGGACGTGCGCCGGAACCGCGATCCTGGCAGCGACCGCGTCGAGCTCGCGCAGCAGCACGGGCCCGAGCCGGGCGCTGTTCGCGTAGAGTTTCTCGTCGTCGTAGAGCTTCATGGTCTCGAGCGCTGCGGCACACGCGGTCGGATGCGCGTAATAGGTCAGACCGCACGCGAGCACGTTCGCGTCGAAGTGCTTCGCGACCCGCTCGTGAACGATCACCGCGCCGATCGTCGCATAGCCGGATGCGAGGCCCTTCGCGATCGTGATCATGTCCGGAACGACGTCCCAGTGCTTGAACCCGAATGGCGTGCCAGTCCGCCCGAACCCGGTCAGCACCTCGTCGGCGACGAGCAGCGCGCCATCCGCATCGCACGCTGCGCGCACCGTTGGCCAGTAGTCAGGCGGTGGCACATAGGCACCGTTCGCCCCGGGCACCGGCTCGAGGAACACGGCCGCCGTCGTGCGCGGACCCTCGAGCCGCATCGTGCGCTCGATCTCGCGAGCGTAGCCGCGGTCACAGATCGCGTCGCGGTTTCCGGAAGAGCAGCGCTCGCACTCGCAGTCGTGGACGTGGATCACGCCCGGGATCAGTGGCTCGAGCGGCGCACGACGCCAGTCGCCGGTCAGCGCGAGCGCGCCCATCGACGCGCCGTGATAGCTGCGGTACCGGCTGATCAGCTTGTGGCGGCCGGTGACGAGCCGCGCGATCTTGATCGCGTTCTCGTTGGCTTCGGCGCCACCGAGCGTGAAGAACACCTTGGAGAAGCCCGGGCCCGCCATCGCGAGCAGCCGCTCGGCGAGCTCGACCTTTGCGGGGAACACGGCATTGGGTGCGGACAGGCAGAGCTGGTCCGCCTGGCGCTTGATCGCATCGACGATCCGGCGCCGGCCGTGGCCAGCGTTGACCTGATAGCTCAGCGAGCCGAGATCGAGCCAGCGCGAGCCGTCCCCCGTCGTGAACCACGCACCTTCGCCGCCGGTGAGCTCGAGCGGCTTCGCAGCGTTTTGTGCGGTCCATGTGAAGAAGAACGGGTACTCACTCATAGCTTCCAGCGCTCGGCCGCGACGTTGTGGATGAAGCCCTGCTGTGCCCACAGCTCTCCGCTGTCCAGGTTCATCGCGATCGCACCGCAGGTGGCCGTCCCGTGCGGCTGCTCGGGTGTCGACATGTTCGTGCAGATGCTGCGCGGCCAGCCGTCGATGGAGCCGAGGCGGCGCCACGCATCGTCGAGGTCGCGCACCTGCGCGCGCGCGAGGTCGACCTCGAGCCACTTCAGTCGATCGTGCGTCGTGCTGGTCGTCGGGACCTTCGAACGCTCAGCAATCTCGGAGTCGAGGCAGTGATTCGTGTGGCAGTACGTGCGACCGCCCGCAAACACCATCTTCCGCCGCGTGCCCGAGGTCTCGATCGCGAACGCATTCGAGCGATCCGCGACGAAGTAGTGGTGTCCTGATCCGATCGGGCTGGCGGCGATCACCTCGCGCGCGGCGACCGCATTGCGCTCGTGCAGCGCCCGTCTCACCATCGCGGGCCACACCACGCCGAGCGTCGCGTCGGTCGAGAACAGGTTATTGATCGCGACGCCGACCTTGGCGGTGTTCATCCCGGCCATGCCGAGACAGCCGGTGACCGAGAGCAGCGTTGCCGCAGGTCCTGCCGGAGACTCCGGCACGCGAAGCACCATCACGTACGGGATCGCGGTCGCGTGCATGTCCCAGGTCTGCGCGAGGATCCGGCCCGTCGGGGACTCGGACCACAGCACGCTGCAACCGTCCCCACCTCCGAGTGCGTCGTCCCGCGTGATGCCCTCGCCGGTGTGGAAGGCCTTTGGCGCGTCGCGCGTCGGCGCCGGCCGCCATTTCGATGGGTCGGCATCGAGGTCGCGAAGATCCGTGTAGTGGTTCAGCACCACGATCTCCTCGGGCGAGACATCTGCGCCCTCGGCGATCCCGAGCAGCTCGGCGTGAAGACCCTGGTGATACGCCTCGAGCACGGGCAGGTGCGCGTGCCCCGCCTCGAGCACGTCGTCGACGTTCTGGAACCCGCCGACCTTCGTGCAGAGGTAGGTCCGGATCTCCGAGATCGCCTTGATCTCGGTGCGGTAGCTCTCGCCGTGGATTCGCCCCCAGTCGCGCGGTGGTTTGCCCGACGGCAGCTCGAGGATCCTCATGGCGCCACCTTCAGGATGTCGAGGTGCGGGCAGTTGCCAGGTCCGACGGCGACGTCCGCCGCAGCCCGGAGCATCGCGATCGCCGGGGCACTCTTCTTGGCGGCCGCGGTCCAGATCGGGCCGACGTCCTTGTTACCGGCCGTCTGCCAGCCCCACAGCTTCAGGGCCTCGCGCTGCTTCTCGGCGGGCAGCGTCGTGATCTTGCAGAAGTCGGCCATCGCCGTCACCAGCGCTTCGGTGGGAGGTGGAGGCGGTGCCGGCTTGTCGGACTTCCCACAGCCGGTGAGCGCAGTGGCCATGACGATGGCGACCAGGTTCATCCCCACGTCATACCTCACGAAGCGCGCTACCGAGGGCCGCGGCGGCAGCCTCGATCTGATCGAGCGCCGGAATGATCCCCAAGCGACCACGCGGGAACCGGCGAACCCGCAGGCCGCGATCGTCCAGAGCCTCGGC
>JACCQV010000731.1 GCA_013813945.1 Deltaproteobacteria bacterium
CGAATCTTCATCGTGCTGTCGGGGGAGTCATCGCTGCGGGTGGCGCGCCCGCGTGCCGGCTTCGCGGACTCCACTTCGATCGGAGCCGCGAGGACGGTTGTCGGGCCTGTCTCGTAGCCCGTCTCGGCATCCGGGATCGCGGCGACACCCAACATCGGCGTCGCGCCAAAGAGCATGTCCTTGAGCTCGACGTGGGTCGCGAAGCTCTGCTGCCGCGTCGGTGCGCGGCGGCCGCGAGGCGGCTGACCGTCACGCGGAATCACCGCCGTACGTGGCCCGCCCGGTGGGATCGGTTCTGACTCGACTGAGTCAGGCTCCAGCTCGAAGCTCGCATCGGCGTGGGTCGGAACCCGGCGCGTCTCTGGCGGGCAGAACTTCGCGACGAGTGCTGCGACGTCCCGCGGCCCCGGTGTGTCCTCGAGGGCGTAGAGGTACTTCTGCAGTGCCGCGAGCATCTCCGCCGCATCGATCCAGCGCGCGGTCTTGTCGCGCTCGAGTGCACGCATGACGATCTCATCGAGCTTGGCGGGGATCTCGGGGTGCTCGCTCGACGGGGTCGGGATGTCGCCATCGGTGACGGCAGCAAGCGTCTCGTCCGGATCGTTGCGGGCGAACAGCCGGTGCCCGACGAGCATCTCCCACAGCAGGACGCCCACCGAGAACAGATCGGTCTGCGCGGTCAGCTGCTCCTTGCGAACCTGCTCGGGAGACATGTACGGGAATGAGCCGGTCGGTGCCGACTGCGGGCTGTCCTCCTCTCCGGCGTTGCCGAGGGTCACCGCGATCCCGAAATCGACGAGCTTGACCTCGCCGTCGCGCGACAGCATCACGTTGCGAGGCGACAGGTCGCGGTGAATGACACCCTCTCCCTTGCGATGCGCGTAGTCGAGACCCTCGAGGATGCGGGCCGTGATCCATGCAGCCACCGCGGGCGCGATCCGGCCCGCGCGACGCGCGACCATCTCCGTGAGCCGATAGAGCGTGGGCCCGTCGATGTACTCCATCGCGATGAAGTACGTGTCGTCGACGACACCGAGCTCGTAGACCGGGACGATGTTGCCGTGGGCGAGCGTCACGAGGGTCTTGGCCTCGGCGACGAACAGATCGACGAAGTGACGCTGCCCGGTGAGCTTCGGGTGGATCTGCTTGATGACGAGCTGCTTCTCGAACCCACCAGGGCCGACGATCTTCGCGAGATAGATCTCCGCCATGCCCCCGGTGGCGAGCTTCTCGGTCAGGAAGTACTTGCCGAACGAGGTCGGCAGCTCCGGCATCGCCGCGAGAGTATCATGTGGCTGGTGGGTGTCCGTTTCGCATGTGTCGCCGCGGCCAGCGTCTTGCTCGGGTGCGGAGATGATCCGGCGCGCGTCGCGCTCGCACCGATCGAGCACGCGTGCGGGCAGCCCACCGGCGTCAACGCGGTCCGCATCACGGCCTACGCGACCACGGGCGAGCTGACCCGCGCGGTCGGCCCCGACGAGAGCGTCGACATCAGCGACTTTCCCGCGGACACGGAGCAGCTCGGGGTCGAGGTCGTGATCGGAGGGGGTGCCATCGGTGCGATCGGCAAGACGGCCGCGCTCGAGTTCGGCGAGCTCGATACCGGCGTCCAGATCCCCGTGTTCATGGCGCCGCCGAATGGCCTGTGCCCGACCGTGGCGCAGATGACCGAGCCACGGATCGCACCGCTGCTCGCTCGCGCCGGGGACCGGGTGCTCGTCGTTGGGGGCCACGATGGCAACGGACGCTGGCTCGCAACCGCCGAGCTCTATGATCCGGCGACGTCGACGTTCACCGCGATCGACGTCCCGGAGGTCCTCGGCGAGAACGGTTTCGCGGGCACGGCGCTCGCGACGTTGCCCGATGGTCGCGTCGTCGTGAGCGGCGGCCCGCAGCCGGTGGTCACCATCTTCGATCCCACGACGCGAACATTTGGCCGCTCGGTCCTCATCGAGTCTCGCGCGTTTCACAGCGCGGTCGCGATCGGCGAGGACGAAGTCTTGCTGGCGGGTGGTTGTCGCGACGTCGCGAACGGAGCGTGTAGCGGCATCATCCGCAATAGCTCGCGTCGCTACGACGTCCGTGATCTCACGATAGCCGACAAGCTCGGACCGATTCTCCGCGTCGGCCGGCTGAACGCGACGATCCTCGATATCGGCATCCAGGCCGATGGCGAACGCGGCTTCGTGATCGCCGGTGGGAGCACCGGTTTCGATCCGGCACCGCTGGGTGCCGATCGGATCTCGCTCGGTCAGTCCGACGCCATGG
>JACCQV010000735.1 GCA_013813945.1 Deltaproteobacteria bacterium
CGGTTCGTTTGGCTTCGCCCCCTGCGGCGTGTGCACCTCCGGTTGTTCTTTCAGGCACACGCACACGTCCTCGGCGCAGCCGCGGCCGGCATCTGCTTGGCGTCCATGGCGCCTTGGCGGTTAGTCCTTCAGGCACACGTCCGGAGGGCGAAGCCCGAAACCCTTCTCTCTGCTTCGTGGCCTTCGTGTCTTCGTGGCTCACCGCTGGGGCACACGCGCGGCGAGTCTCAGGCGGTTCACCTTCTGGTGCACGTAGGCCGAGTACGCAACGGTACGCGTGCGGAGGGCACGCAGTTCAGGTCAGCAGCGTCATCAAGTCCCTCGGCAGCGGCGCTTCTGCCGTGAGCTTGTGCCGATCGGGATGCGGGAAGGTCACGCGTGCCGCGTGCAGCGCGTGGCGCGGCAGCACGAACAGCGCGGCGAGGTCCGCGACGAGACCCTCATCGCAGAACCGCATGAACGCCTCGTCGCCGTGCGCGTAGAGCTTGTCGCCCACGATGGGGAAGCCCGCGTGAGCGAGGTGCGCGCGGATCTGGTGCTGCCGCCCGGTGACGAGCGTGCAGCGCACGAGCGCGTGCTCGCCGTGCCGCTGCTCGACGCGGACCCGCGTGATCGCCTGGAGGCCGCCCGGACCGGGGAGCATCCGGATGTGCGGGAGCAGGGTCGGATCTCCCGGTTGCGCGATGCGCAAGGGCACATCGATCGTCGCCTCGGTATCCCACGGCGGCTGGCCGTGGACGACGGCGAGGTACTCCTTGGTGACGGCGGTCTTCGTCGCGAACGCACCCTTGATCGTGATCGCAGCTTCACGGTCGCGCGCGACGACGAGGCAGCCCGAGGTCTCGCGATCGAGGCGATGGCAGATCTGCAGCTCTGGCTCGTCGGGGAATCGTTCACCGAGCACGCGGGTGAGCGTGTTGAAGTAGAACTTCGCCGAGGCGTGGACCGGCAGGCCTGCGGGCTTGTCGATCACGTAGAGCCGTGGGTCGGAGAGCACGACCGTGAACGTGCGCGGACACGGCGGCTCCTGACGGGCGGGGCGGCGGATCACGTAGTGCTCGCCGGCGACGACGGTGGTCGCGGGCTTGAGCGCACCGCCGCCGTGACCTTCCGCGCGGCGTAGCTGCTTCTCGATCACCTGCTGGATCTTGGTGCGCGAGAGCCGCGTGATCTGGGTCTTGACGAAGTGATCGAGGCGAAGGCCCGCGAGCTCGGGCGGGACATGGAGGTGGCGCTCGACGATCTTCGGCGAGCCGTCGGCGTCGAGGTGCGAGGTCGTGCCCCAGTCGAGCGTCGGATCGGCGCCTGGGGGGAGCGTGAACACGTCGACGGCCGCCTCGACCTCGACCTCGAGGTCGTCGACCGCGTCGACGTCGTCAGGAAGCTTCGACGTCGTCGGGCTCGTCGACACCGGCAGCCTCGATGTCGTACTTCTTCATCAGCTTACGGAAGTACTTACGGTCGATGTCCGCGGCGCGCGCGGCGTGCGAGATGTTGCCGGTGTTGCGGCGAAGCAGCTGGAGGATGTAGTCGCGTTCGAACGAGGCGACCCAGCGCTCCTTGGCATCCTTGAACGTGACGCCCTCGGCGAGGAGCTCGATCGGCGGTGCGGGCGCGGGTGCGTTGGGATCCATCGACACGGCGTGGCCAGCCGGTGGGGTCGTCATCGCACGGCGCTGCGTCGTCATCCGCCCACTCGCACCGGGGCCGGGTGCCTTCGCGCTGCGCACGTAATCCGGCAGATCCGAGGTCTCGAGCAGCTGGGAGTCGCAGAACGAGACCGCGCGCTCGATCACGTTGACCAGCTCGCGCACGTTGCCCGGCCACGGATAGTTCTGCAGGAAGTTCATCGCGTCGCGCTCGACGCCGCGCACCTTGGGCGTGCCGTTCGGTAGCTTGTTGTACGAGCCGATCTCGAGGAAGTGATTGACCAGCAGCGGGATGTCATCGGCGCGCTCGCGCAGCGACGGCAGGTGCAGGCGCACCACGCTGAGCCGGTAGAACAGATCCTGGCGGAACCGGCCGGCTTTGACCTCGTCTTCGAGGTTTCGGTTCGTCGCGGCGATGATCCGGACATCGACCTTGCTGGCCTTGGCCCCGCCGACGCGGCGCACTTCGCGGTTCTCGAGCGCGCGCAGGAGCTTGGGCTGCAAGTCGATCGGGAGCTCGCCGAGCTCGTCGAGGAACAGCGTGCCGCCGTCCGCCTGCTCGAACAGTCCCTGCCGCGTCATCACGGCGCCCGTGAAGCTGCCCTTCTCGTGACCGAACAGCTCGCTCTCGATCAGGTTCGGCGGCACGGCGCCGCAGTCGAACACGACGAGGTCATTGCGCGAGCGCGGCGACAGGGAGTGGATCGCCTGCGCGACGACCTCCTTGCCGGTACCGGTCTCGCCATCGATCACCACCGTGGTGGCAGTCGGCGCGATCTTCTCGAGGATCGAGTAGATCTCGCGCATCCGGGCGTTGCCGCCGATCAGCCCGGCGCAGCGATCGCTGCGCGACGGAACGATGTGGACCTCTTCCTCCTTCGCGTTGAACCGGAGCTGGCTCTGTCCGACGGCGAGGAGGGTTCCCGGCTTGAGGAAGCCCTCGCGCACCCGGACCTTGTTGATGAACGTTCCGTTGGTCGACCGCTGGTCGATCAGGACGTAGCCGGTGTCCTCCTGGATGATCCGGCAGTGATAGCGGGAGACCGTGTCGTCGTTGAGGACGATATCGTTGTCGTCCATCGACCCGATGCGGATCTCTTCCTTGTCGAAGGTCCACTCCTGGGTCGGGTCGTCGACCGCTTGCAGCATGCAGCGACGGAGGTGCAGCGTCGGACCTCGATCGAGGTAGCTGACCTTGGTCGGCGGGACGAAGTCAGGAAACTTCTTCATGCACCCGCCCGCATCATATCCCCGAACCTAGCGTGTTGCGAGGGCACCGGGCGTGACGCCGTGGGTCTCCGTGAACCGCACGCCCTTGCGGGTCCAGCACCCGCTGGGCGACGGTCTGCAGGCGCTCCGAGGACGAGCATGCGATCGCTCGAGATGCCGTGCCCCATCAGGTGCAGGCACACCATGTCGGCGCTAGCGGCGGCGGCGTCGGCGCTTGAGCAGCACCGCGAGCACCGCGAGTGCGAAGCCGATGCCCGCGGCGAGCGTCATGATCATGCGGACCGGAGGACGCTTGCCCGCCGCGGTACCGGCGCACGTTCCATCGGCGGTCAGCGGTGCCTTGTCGCCTGCGGTGAACTCGACATCGAGGCCGTCCTCCGAGAGCGGGCCACCCGCACCGACGAACCGGTAGTCGTGGGTTGGATCGTTGAACGTGCCGACGCGGGCATGGTGGAGGATCACGCCCGGGCTGTCCTCGACCTTGGCCTCGGTCTCGCCCGGCCGCGGGATCCGGAACCGGTCGCGCAGGACGATCCGGTGTTTGCCGCGGGCGACCGGGAGGCACGCCCAGGCGACGAGGTCGACCGAGAACGAACCCGCGGCGGTCTGCGGAGACCCCATCCCGACCGCGACGGTCGCCCAGCTCACGGGCTGGACCTTGCCGTCGACCGTGACCTCCAGGGCGGGGGCGACCTCACCTGCGACCTTGGTCCCGAAGGCAGCCGCCTCGTCGTCGGAGATCGTGCCGTCCTTGTTGGCGTCGATCGTCTTGCGATTGAGTGCTCCCGGGACCTCGCCGAACAGGACCGTGTACGAGATGCGAACTCGATCCGCGGCCGGGGTGAGCTTGAGATAGCGATTGTTGTCGTCGACGGAAGGCGCGATGTGGGCCCGGGCCTGGGTCGCAGCGAACGTGACCGCCAGCACGAGAACGACGCCTCGACGCATGGCGGCATGGTGCCACGTTCCAGGTGTCATCGTTCCCGTTGACCGGGCCGGATCCATCGTGCTCAAGTGCCGCCGATGAGGAAGATCAGCGGTCTCTGTTTGCTTGCTGGCGGGTTGGTCGTCGGCGCCTGCGGCGATGACGGCGGCGGCTCGAACATCTTTCCTGAGAAGCCGGAGTGCTCGGGCGAGGCGGTCGTTCCATACGCGGGCAACCAGCACCAGGTGATCTCGAAGCTCGAGATCGGCTCGAGCATGGACGGCTTCGATCTCGACTCCGACGGCGATCCGGACAACAAGCTCGCCGCGATCGCGAGCCTCGCTGGCTCGGCGATCAGCGACTCGCTCGCCTCCTACGAGATCGTCATCCCGATCGAGTTCTTCGATCTGCAGGCCGCCGCGCCTGACACGTGCGTGAAGTTCGGCATCTACCTCGGCGACTACCCGACGGACTTCGACGCCGACGGCAAGAAGGCATACGTCGACGAAGGCGATTGCAACGACAAGGTCGCCGCGATCAAGCCGGGTGCGACCGAGATCGTCGGCGACGGCATCGACAATGACTGCGACGGCAAGGCCGACGAGGACGCGCAGAACAACCCGTCGACCAGCACCGCCGATGCCGACGGCGATGGCGTCACCGTGATGGCCGGCGACTGCGACGACACCAACAACATGGTCAAGCCGGGCATGCCGGAGATCTGCGGCGACGGCTTCGACAATGACTGCGACGGCGTCGCCGATCGCACGCAGGATGCGATGAAGGTCGCGACCGCGTGCAGTCCGTTCGAGGCCGGCAAGGCCGACATCCACCTCGATCCACTCTCGTTCTCCGCCGGCACGTCGGACCCCGTCATCATCTTCAAGGATGGCGTGATCTCGCAGGGCGCGGCCGGCCTCGTCCTCGACTCGGGTCCCTCGCTGTTCTCGGTCGCGATTCCGGTCACCGATGGCATCACGCTCGATCTGCGGATCAGCGGCGCCACCATCCAGGCGGACGTCGTTCAGGCCGGCAGCGCGATCGTCCTCAAGAATGGCCGCCTCGGCGGCGTGATCGAGGCCAAGACGGCCGACACGATCCGCGGCCTCGAGGTCGAGCAGATCGGACTGCTGCCCGAGAACTCGCTCCTCGATGCGACGTTCGCGAACCTCCTCGGCCCGCTGCTCGCGCTGCCCAAGGCGAAGGAAGCGATCGTCAAGAAGTACCCGGGCTGCCGCACGCCCGACATCGATGTCGATCAGGACGGCCTCGAGGCGTTCTGTGACTCGGACCCCGACGACGACATCAAGGAAGTCGACGTTTGCATCGATGGCGATGGCACCGAGCTCAAGGACATCGTCTCCGGCGGCGTCGTGACGATGCACTGCTCCGAGGCGGTCTCGGGCGGCAAGCCCCGATTCGTCGACGGCATCTCGGTCGCGCTCAAGTTCGACACCACCGCGGTCAAGTCGATCAAGCCACCGCGGTGACCGGACTGGTCCTGGCGTCAGCGTCTCCACGCCGGCGCGAGCTCCTCGAGCGAGTCGGACTCTCGATCGACGTTCGACCTGCGGATGTCGACGAAGCGGCGCTCGTCGGGGAGACGCCGGCTGCGTACGTCGGCCGGATCGCGCGCGCGAAGGCCGCCGCGGTGCCGCGGTTCCCGGGCACGTGGGTGCTCGCCGCCGATACCACGGTCACCATCGACGGGCTGATCCTCGCGAAGGCGTCCAGCCGCGATGAGGCCACCGAGATGCTGCGCCGGATCTCCGGGCGCGTGCACCAGGTCATGACCTCGTTCGTGGTGCTCGGGGACGGGATCGTGCGCGAGCGCCTGGTGACGAGCGACGTCGAGATGATCGCGATCGATCCCACGACGCTCGCGGACTACGTCGCGAGCAACGAATGGCGCGGCAAGGCCGGCGCGTACGCGATCCAGGGCATCGGTGCGGCGCTCGTGCGCGGCGTGTCCGGATCGGTGACCAACGTGATCGGGCTGCCGCTCGTCGAGGTTCTCGATGTGCTGCGCGATGCCGGCGGGCCGACGCCGCGGTTCACCGCTGGACGTCCCGCGTGACGACCATCTCCGAGCGCTGGGCCAAGGTCTCCGCCCGGGTCGACGCCGCGTGTCGCCGCGCGAAGCGCAGGCCCGCCGATGTCACGATCGTCGCGGTCTCGAAGACGCACCCCGCATCCTCCGTGCTCGAGGCTGCCGCGGCGGGTGCGACGGACTTCGGTGAGAACTACGCCCAGGAGCTCGCCGACAAGATCGCCAACGTCGCGATGGCGCCGGACCTCGGCGCGTTGCGCTGGCACTACATCGGCCGGCTCCAGCGCAACAAGGCCAGATTCGTCGCGGGCCACGTCGCGCTCGTCCACGCGGTCGAGACGGTCGAGCTCGCCGAGGAGCTGGCGAAGCGCGCTGCGGGCGTGGTCCAGCCGATCCTCCTCGCGGTCAACCTCGCGGGCGAGACCACCAAGGGGGGCGTCACGGCCGAAGGTGCAGCGACCGCTGCGCGCGCGCTCGCAGCCGTTCCGGGCGTCCGCCTCGACGGTCTCATGACGATGCCGCCGTACTCCGACGATCCGGAGGCCAGTCGTCCGCAGTTCGAGGCGCTGCGCGATCTCCGCGAGCGGCTGGTCGAGGACCTCGGCCTTCCACTGCCCGTGCTGTCGATGGGGATGTCGGGAGACTTCGAGGTGGCCATCGAGTGCGGCGCGACCCACGTCCGCGTCGGCACGGCGATCTTCGGCACGCGGTCGTAGTCGGGTGGCGAAGCCGAACTGAGCTGCAGCTCCGCGGCGCGTGAACTATCTGGCGACGGTCGTGAAGTTTCGTTCGTTGTCGAGAGTGACGATCAGGCTGAAGCTGGGCGCGCCGAGCATGCCGGCATCCCACTCGAGGTCATCTGGAAGATCGAAGCCAAGTTCGAGTGGCTGAATCGCCTCGATCCAGTGGGGGCTGAACGCCGCCGAGAACTGGCCCGAAAGGCTCACGTTCTCGAGTAGCGCCCACGCGTCTTGAATCTGAGGGATGTCCGCAACGCCGACTGTGGGGGGCATTCCCGAGGGAACCAGCGATGGTGAAAGGCGTGGCA
>JACCQV010000736.1 GCA_013813945.1 Deltaproteobacteria bacterium
TCCCGCGCGCCCCGAGGACCGCGACAACGTGGCGATGGACCTCGTCACGATCGAATCGATCCCGTTCGAGGTTCTGCAGGCCGGGGTGCCGTGGGACTGGGTCACGTTTGCCGAGTACATGAGTGCAGCGGAGCGGCGCGGCCTCGGTATCAACGTCGGGTTCATGGCTCCCTTGACGCCGCTGCGTCGCTGGGTCCTTGGCGAGGATGCGACCGAGCGTGCAGCGACCCCGGCAGAGACCGAGCAGATTGCGACCCTCCTCCGCGACGCGGTGAAGGCCGGCGCGTTCGGGTTCAGCACGACCTTCCTCAAGCATCACTTCGGCGGGACGGGGAAGCCGCTCAACTGCCGGCTCGCCAGCCGCGAGGAGCTCGGCGCGTACGCCAACGTGCTCCGCGATCTGAAGACCGGTGCGATCGAGCTCGCGCTCAGCGAGACCGGGATCATCGGCGACTCCGAGTACGCGACGCTCGAGCACCTCGTCGACGAGAGCCAGCGGCCCGTCACGTGGGTCTTCCTGCTCGCACGCGACGACAAGCCCGAAGCTGCTCTCGAGAGCCTCGCGCGCACCGAGGCGCTGATCAAGAAGCGCTGCCTGCCGCAGGTCATGCCGACGCCGCTCACGATCCAGTTCGATCTGCACAACCCGGCGATCTCGCTCTCCAACATGCCGTCGTGGCGCCCCCTGTTCGGGCAGGACGTCCCGACCCAGATGGTCACGTACCGCGACGCGGCGTTCCGCGATCGGTTCCGCGTCGAGCTCAAGGCGTGGGGTCTCGGCTGGCCGTGGGACCGCACCGATGTCTACGAGGCCAAAGCGGCCTCGTTGAAGCAGTACGTCGGCAAGACGATCCAGGGGATCGCGGACGAGCAGAAGCGCGATCCGATCGATGTGTTTCTCGACATCGCACTCGAGGACGAGCTCAAGACCCGCTACAGCGTGCGCCTGTTCAACGTGAACCTCGAGCGCGTCGGTGCTCTGATCACCGATCCGCGGACGCTGCTCGGCCTGTCGGATGCCGGAGCCCACATCGATGTGTTCTGCACGGCCGACTACACGACTCACCTGCTCGGCGCGTGGGTACGCGATCACAAGGTCATGACGCTCGAGCGCGCGATCCAGCGCATCACGACCGAGCCCGCAGCGTTCTTCGGGATCAAGGATCGCGGACGGCTCGCCGCCGGCATGGCCGCGGACATCGTCGTGTTCGACCCCGACACGATCGACTCGACGCTACGGCCGGAGATGATCCATGACTTCCCGGGAAAGATCGGGCGCCTCGTCACCCGTGCGCGCGGCATTCACTACACGATCGTCAATGGAGCAGTTCTCTACGAGAACGGCGCAATCCACAGCGAAGCGCGCCCCGGTCGGGTGCTGCGCTCGACGCCCGACTGATGGCAGCGTGATCGATCGCGCACTACGCGCACCTCACGCACATTGTACGCGCACGCACCGACCTCGACACCGGGGCCGGTGCGAAGCGATCCTGCGGTTCGTGTTATCGTCAGGACTAGCCATGATCAAGACTTCCATGATCTCGTTCTTCAGACTCTGCAGCAGCCTTGCGCTCGTTGCAGCGCTCGCCAGCTGCAGCGATGAGGGCGGCAAGACAATGGTCGATGCGCCTGCCGGTCCGGCGGGATGCTCGGCCAGCGACGCGACCGTCACGATCGCCACCAACCATCCGCACGGCAAGCACGCGCTGGTTGTCTCGAGCGCCGATGTTCAGGCGGGGCTCGACAAGACGTACGACATCATGGGCGTCGCGGTTCACACGCACATGGTGACGATCACCGCCGCGGACTTCACGATGCTGAAGGCGGGCGGGACGATCATGGTCACCTCGACGGCGTTCGAGGGCAACATGCACGTGATCACGGTCTCGTGCGCATGAGCGGTGGACGCTCGGAGCGAACGAGATCGTCCATCGTCGGTGTGCTTGCGCTGGGTCTGACCTTCGGGTGCGGCGATCGCAAGGCCGCGGGGCCGACGACGGTTCCGGACCATCCACCGGGTCACGCGGGTCCCGGCGATCACGCAGGTCACGCAGGGCACGCGGGTCACGCAGGGCACGCGGGTCACCCAGGTTCGGGCGCGATGCCCGCGCCGGGCCGAGGCGCCGAATTCGCGATCACGTGTGGCCCCGACGCGCAGAAGGTCTTCGACCAGGGCTTCTTCTTCCTCCACAACATGGACTACGCCAAGGCCCGGCGCGCGTTCGAAACGGCCGCGACGAACCACGCCTCGTGCGCGATGCTGCACTGGGGCGTCGCGATGACCTACTTCCAGCCGCTGTGGCCCGGCCAGCCGACGGCGGAGTCGCTCAAGAACGGCACGGCCGCCGTCGAGCGCGCGAAGGCCAGCTCCGCAAAGGCGTCCGCGCGCGAGCGCGACTACGTCGCCGCGGTCGCCGCGTTCTACGACGGCGGGGACAAGGTCGATCATCAGACCCGCTCGAAGAGCTGGGCAGCAGCCCAGAAGGTCCTCGCCGAGCGCTACCCCGACGACGTGGAAGCCCAGGCGTTCTCCGGGCTCGCGCGGCTCGCGACCATGGACAAGAGCGACAAGACGTACGCCGCTTCGCGCGGCGTCGCCGAGGAGATGGAGAAGCTCCTCGTGAAGAAGCCCGATCATCCGGGCCTCATGCACTACCTCCTGCATGCGTACGATAACCCTGCGTACGCCAACCAGGCGGTCGAGGTCGCGCGCAAGTACGAGGCGGTCACCCCTGACGGCGCGCACGCGCTCCACATGCCGAGCCATATCCACGTCCGGCTCGGCAACTGGAAGGAAGTGGTCGACTGGAACATCAAGTCCGCCGCGGCCGCACTGAAGAACCCCGCGGGAGACCGGATCTCGCGCGACTTCCTGCACGCGCTCGATTACATGACCTACGGCTACCTCCAGATGGGCGACGACGAGCAGGCCAAGCAGATGGTCGGCAAGATCGATCCCGCGACCAAGTACGAGCTCAGCAGCGGACCCGCTGCCTACGGGCTTGCCGCGACTCCGGCCCGCTACGCGATCGAGCGCCGCGCGTGGGCCGAGGCGGCCGCGCTGGTACCGCGCAAGGTCGACTACAACTGGGACCAGTACCCGTGGGCGGAAGCCGTCATCCATGCGGCGCGTGGCCTCGGTGCTGCCCGCACCAAGGATCTCAAGTCCGCCGAGAAGTCGCTCGTCGAGCTCGATCGCCTCAAGCCCCTGGTCGACGCGCCGTGGTGGCAGAAACGCGTCCAGATCGAGCGTGACGTGGTCGCGGCCTGGATCGCCCACGGTCGGCGCGACTACAAGAAGGCCGAGGAGCTGTTCCGTCGCGCAGGGCAGCTCGAGACCGCCGCAGGCAAGGACAGCGTCGAACCCGGGCACGTGATCTCGGCCAACGAGGAGCTCGGAGACTTCCTCCTCGACCGCAAGCGACCGGCCGACGCGCTGCAGGTGTTCAAGACGGTCCTCGATGAGTCGCCCCGGCGGTTCCATTCGGTGTCCAGCGCCGCCCGTGCGGCCGAGCTCGCCGGCCGGCATCCGGAGGCCAAGGCCTACTACGCCCAGCTCCTCGAGATCAGCACCGCCACCACGACTCGGCCGGCCCGCGCCCAGGCGCTGGCCTATCTCGCCAAGCACCCCTGAGACGTCTCCCGGGTGAGGATTGCGCACTCACCCCGAAGACGGGATAGTATTTCCCCGCGTGGACGACGACTGGGACGACACCGTCGCTGCCCTCCCCGGCACGATTGATCTGGGACCCCGGTATGGCCGGGCGTACCTGGTCGTCGTGCGCGGCGCAGCGATCGGCCGCGTCTATCCCCTCCTCGAAGGCGACATCGTGATCGGTCGAGCTTCGGGCGCCGACCTGCAGCTCGAGGATGAGGGGGTCTCGCGCTTTCACTGCCGGCTCCGGCGGAATGACAGCGGCATCATGGTCGACGACCTGAACAGCCGCAACGGTACCTACTGCAACGGCGAGAAGGTCATCCCCGGCATGCCGCCGCTCGCGGAGGGGGACCGACTGCAGATCGGGACCACGACGGTCCTCCGGTTCACGTTCGACGAGGCAGCGGATGCGGGCGAGACGCCGAGCCCCGACGCTCACGTGTCGCCGCGCGATGCACTGACAGGCATGTACAGCAGGCGCTACTTCATCGACCGACTTCAGGTCGAGGTGGCGGCTGCCCTCAAGGACAAGGGTCCGCTGTCGCTCGTGCTGATCCACGTCGATCGGTTCGCCGACATCTGCCTGCATCAGGGTGCGGCGTTTGGTGACGAGCTCACCACCGCGGTCGCCAAACACATCATCGCCAAGATCTACGGCGATGACATCATCGCGCGCCTCGCAGGCGGGTCGTTCGCGATGCTGGCGCGGTCGTCCAGCCCCGGTGACACGTTCATGCTGGCGGAGCGACTTCGCACCTCCACCTCGAGCTTGACGGTGCCAGGGGCGAGTGGTCCCGAGAAGATCACGCTGTCGCTCGCGGTCGGGTCGATCACCGAGCTGCGGATCGAAACGGCCAACGACCTGATGATGGCGGCAGGTACCGCCCTCCATCGCGCGAGGAGTCAAGGCGGAGATCGCGTCGTGTTGTGTACCCAGGATCTTTTGCGCGAGCCTAGAGTCACGACCAAGGTCTGACCACGCTCGGCCGTGTATGCTGCCGGCCTGGATAGCCTGTGCCGCGCCTAGGGCTCGAACGTAGTCCGTTTCGGAACCTCATCCCCAAGAACGAGGGGTGTGTGGTTTCGTATTGCCCGATCGCATCGGCGGTCGGAACCCGCGTCCTGCTCGACGGTGGGAACGCCGTCGACGCGATGGTAGCCACCGCGCTCGCGCTCGCGGCGACATATCCGCAGGCCGGCAACCTCGCCGGCGGCGGGTACATGTTGATCAAGGCGCCGAAGGACGAGGGGCACATTCTCGACTATCGCGAGTCTGCGCCACGACTCGCTGACCCGGTGCTGTTCGCGGCGGCCGGTGACCGCTCTGTCCGAGGCGGCCTCGCAGTTGCGGTGCCCGGCACGGTCGCGGGTCTCGCCGAGGCTGTCCGGCGCTTCGGCACCTGGAGCTGGGATCGCCTCGTCCGTCCCGCGATCGATCTGGCCGAGCACGGCACCTGGATCACGAACCGGCAGGCCAAGTACCTCTCGCTCTATCACAAGGACCTCGCGTCGTTCCCCGAGACGGCGCGCGCGATGCTCCCGGTCGAGGGCATGTGGCGCCCCGGTGATCTCTACTGCAACCCCGACCTCGGCAAGACGCTGCGCACGCTCGGAGAGAACGGGCCCGATGCGTTTCGCATGGGACCGATCGCCGATTCGATCGTCACGACGGTGAAGCGCTACGGCGGCGTGATGGACCACGGCGATCTCCTCGACTACCGCGCGATCTGGCGCAAGCCGTACACGCGCCGGATCTTCGGCCACGACGTCATGACGACCCCGCTCCCGTCGGGCGGTGGGTTCATCGTGATCCTCAGCCTCGCGCTGCTCGAAGCCGCCGGGTGTGCCGCCCTCCCCGTGCGATCGACGGCTCGCTACGAGCTCCTCGCCCGAGCGTTCCGGATCGCGTACGCGCTGCGCGCCGAGTTTGCCGGCGATCCCCTGGTCGTTCCGCCGGAGATGCTGGCGCGCTGCCAGGAGCTCACGCAGATGGTGTTCGATGCGGGCTCGATCGAGCGGTTCGAGCGCGAGCTCGGCCTGGTCGGCGAGCGCCCGGTGCGGGAGCCCTATCCTCCCCGCAACACGACCCACATGTGCGCGATCGACAGCGCGGGCATGGCCGTGTCGAACACGTACAGCTTGAACACGCTGTTCGGCTCCAAGCTCGTCGCGGAAGGGACCGGCGTCCTCCTCAACAACACCATCGACGACTTCGGGATCCTCCCCGATGTGCCGAACTGGTACCAGCTGTTCGAGGGTAAGTACAACACGCTGGCACCGGGGCTGCGGCCGCTCGGCTCCATGGCGCCGACGATCGTCTCCGATGGCGATGTGATCGAGCTGGTGATCGGCGGCTCGGGTGGTCCGCGGATCCCGACCGCGATCGCGCAGACCATCCTCGGCATGTACGGCAACGGCCTCGCACTCTCGCAGGCCTCGGCGCTACCCCGCGTTCATCACCAGTACCGGCCGACCCAGCTTGACGTCGAAGATTCGCTCGATGCAAGTCATCAGGAGGCACTCGAGCGGCTCGGCTTCGACGTCGTTCAGTTCCCCCGGCTCGGAATCCTCGCTGCGGCCCAGTACGATGTGAATGCCAAGACACTGATGGCCCTTCTCGACTCGAGGTTTTGATCATGAATCAGGCGCCCCTCTTCCACGCTGTCCTCGCTGCGAGCGACCGCACTGTGAAGCCGCGAGAGCACGGCTTGACGATCGCGCTGGACACCGGCCTCGGTCCGCGGGGAGCCGCCGATCTCGCCGACACCGCGGCCGCTCACTGCGACTTCGTCAAGATCGCCTGGGGCAGCTCGCTGATCACCGGCAACCTCGACGCCAAGCTCGACATCTACCGCCAGGCCGGCATCACACCGATGCTCGGTGGCACGCTGTTCGAGTACTCGTTCCTGCAGGGCAAGCTCGAGGAGCTGTTCGCCCTGGTGCGCGCGACCAAGATCCACATCGAGGTCTCGGATGGTTCGATCGACATCCCGACGGCTGACAAGCTGAAGTGGATCGAGCGCTTCGGTGCGGTGACCGAGGTCTGGTCGGAGATCGGCGGGAAGATCGCTCTGCACGTGAAGGACTGGGGCGAGGTCCTGCGCCAGGAGTTCGGCGCTGGCGCGAAGAAGATCGTCGTCGAAGGCCGCCAGGTGGGTCCGGTGGGTCAGCCGGTCCGGGAAGGCTTCGTCGACGAGCTCGTTCAGCTCGCGGGTGGACACGATCGCCTGATCTGGGAAGCGCTCGAGCGCCCGCAGCAGCTGTTCTTCCTCAAGAAGCTCGGACCGAACGTCAACCTCGCGAACATCAAGACCGCAGACGTGCTCACGCTCGAGTCGTTCCGGCGTGGCCTCAAGGAGCACACGCTCCTGACCTGGCCCGTGCGTCGCGGTGGCTGAGTTGAACGTCTCGATCGTTCGTCCCGGCGACCCGCCGGGTGCGCGGGTCGATATCTGCATCGTCATCGATGTCCTGCGCGCGACGAGCACGGCGACCGTGCTCTGCCAGCGGCTCGGCGAGCTGTGCGTCGTCCCCACCCCTGCCGACCTCGGCCGTCTCCCGGGTCGTGCCTCCGGCTATGCGCTGTTCAGCGAGCTTGCCGATGTCCGGTCCGAGATCCCGCGGTTCGACAACTCGCCGATCCAGGCGCGCGACGTCGATCTCGAGAACCGGATGCCCGTCCTCGTGACCACGAACGGGACGCTCGCGATCGCTCTCGCCGCGCAGCTCGCGGACGAGGTTCTCCTTGCGAGCTTCATCAACGTCACCGCCGTCATCGACTACGTCCGCCGCCGGCGCGTCGCGGCCGTCGCTCTGATGCCAGCGGGCAACGTGAAGCGAACCCGACGCAACACCGAGGATGACACGTGCGCCGAGGTGCTTGGCGCGCTCCTGGCGGACAGCGCGGCGGTCGTCGACGTCGCTGCATCGATCGCGGCGTGTCGGCTCGATGCGCGGATCATGGAGCGTCGCGCGAACGAGCCGAACCTCGGTGCCGACATCGACCTCTGCTTCACGCTCGATGCGGTGCCGGTCGTGCCTCGCGTCGACGGTGCGGCGGACTCGCCATGGTTCCGCGTCGTCGCGGCCCCGAGCTCCTAGTCCTTCAGCGTGATCGCGACCGACGTGTTGAACGTCGGTCCGGACATCACATCGCTATCCTGATCGACCGATGACCAGGACCGCCGCTTCGCGCCGTCCTTGATGAACAGGTGAAACGCGAACGGGCGCGGGCCCGGGCCTGGGCGACGGACGATGCCGACGAGCACCTCGGTGTGGTGGTTGTTGTGGACCAGGATCGACATCACCGATGCGGAGGAGACGACGCGCCACAGGCCAAGCCCCGATCCACCCATCGAGCTATCGATCTCCGGATTGTCGGCGCGAGCGCAGCGCGAGAGCACCTCGACCAGTCGCGCCCGCGTCAGGGAGCCAAACGGATCGCGAACGCGTACGAAGACGAGGTCATCGCGACACCCGTAGATCAGATCGCACGCGCTGTCCTCGGGCAGGGAGACGTCCTGGTCGCGGGGAATCGGTTTCTTCACGGCGCCCGCGGCGACCGGCGCGTTGTAGAAGACGTTCGTCAACAGCTCGTCCGCGACCTCGCGCATCTGCTGGACCGTCTCCGCGCTGACGCCCTTCTGCGAGAAGAACTCGCCCATTCGCTCGAGTCGCTCGCGCCGCTTGCTGGCATGTGCGATCCGGATCCTGCGCGCGGTGACGTCGGTGCCGAGCAGATCCACGAGCCGCAAGGCAGCTCCCGAGCTCGCCGCCTGGACGATCTGGGCGAGGTGATCGGTCGCCATCGGGTGCGCGAGCATGCTCGCATTCAGCGCATGCGACATCCACGGGTGCGGCTGAAGCCAGTCGATCGCCGTCTGAAGCGGCTCGTCGAAGATCACGATCACCGGGCCGAGCGAGACGGCCGCGACGAGCTTGCGCCACTCGGGCGGTGGCACCGGTTGCTGGCCGTACTTGACGGCGAGCTCGTCGAGCTGCTCGAGCGTCGTCCCGTCGAGAAAGGACACCGTCCTCGCATCACGGGGTGCGTCGAGGAACTCCTTGGTCGAGCTCACGACGGTGGTCTCCGTGGAGAGCCGCTCCCGCAATGCGCGCGAAAGGGGCTCCGACATCCACACGATCGGCCTCACGTGCGCACGATACACGATGCCGGCCGCTTCCCCAAGCCTCGCGTCAGGAAGGCCAGAACGTGTCGGGCACGTTCTTGTACTGCTTCGTGAGCGCCGTGAGTGCCTGACCGCTCGTCGCGGGGACATCGCCATTCTCGATGCCGATCATGCGGCGCTCCATCGACGCCCACAGGTTGGCGCGTGCCTCGAGAGATGCCAGCGCTCCACGCCGGATCATCGCGCGATCCTCGTCCGTCGTCGCGAGCCGGATCATCGTGTCCTCCAGCATCGCGGAGTGCTCGACATCGTGATCGACGTGCAGCGAGAAGAACTCGATCTCGGTCGACGTGAAGCCCGCGAGCTGGAGGCCCTTGAGGATCGGCGGGAACAGGTACGCGATCGCGAACTCGTGCGCCTGGCCGATCGCACCGATCCCGACGAGGAAGTGCTCATCGCGGCACAGCCGCATGTGGGTTCCCACGAGATCGACCGTGGCCTGATCGAGCGGGGCGGTCAGCAACGAGGCGTCGGCCTCGGCCCCCCCACAGCCGCGCACGAACCGGCGGAACAGCTCGGGATGGCTCGCGCCGGCCGCATCCTCGCCATACTCGTCGAGCAAGATCTTCGCGACGATCAGCTTCGCGTTCATGTCGAACGTGTTGAGCAGCATCTCCTCCATGTACGGAATGAAGAAGTGCACGTGCGGGTAGAGCTGCTGCGCGAATCCGCCGAGCCACGCGTTCTTGGAGAACTTGCGCGAGCTCACGGTCGCGAGGAACGAGTGGTTCACCGCTGGGTGACGCCGCACTTCCTCGTTGAGATCTTTGATGAATTGCTTGGTGTCGGCCATCGATGCTCTCCTTCGTCAGTGAGACGCGATGCGGCGCGCGATCGCGTCGTACATCGTCCAGCGTAGGCGCAGCTGGATCACGGCTCCATCCACGGCGGCAGCGCAGTCGCGGGGAGTGCGGCACACGTTCTCGAGCACCTCGAGCCACTCGGCCGAGTGGTGATCGTCGGCGAATGCATGGCCGGTCCAGTACTCGAGCGTGTGGTCGTCGAGTCCACGGCTGCGGTTGATCTCGACGTGGATCCGGCACTCGCTCGGCCAGTTCGCCTCGACGCCATAGAAGCATCCCAGCGCCCAGATCGGATCCTTCAGGAAGGTCAGGCCCGTGCGCGCGTTCAGGAGCTCGGTCGCCTCGACGACGCGGTCCGGATCCTTCAAGGCATCGGCGGCCGAGAACCGCAGATCGAGGCTCTCGTAGAAGCGGGTGCGTAGCGTGTCGTGCGTGACCTTGTCGTCGAACTCATCGGTCAGGTTCTCGAGGACGCACTTCTTCGCCTCGCCCGTCGTACGCTGCACGAGCGCGGCGAGCTGCGACGAGAAGCCGAGGCAGCTCCCGAACCAGTTCTTTGCCCAGATCCGATACGCCGCGATGTCGTCCGAGCGCGTGCGCAGCGTCTGCATCAACGGATGATTGAAGGCACCGTATTGCGCGACCGCGGCCTTGAGCCGGCGGGTCATCTCCGGGACGTCGATCGGCTCGCAGCCACCGTACATGCGGCGCAGTGACGCGAGCTTGACGCGCATCAGCGTGGTCCACGCGATCGACGCGACCGAGTGCAGGGGCGGCGCAAAGCAGCTGTCGATGTTGATGAAGTAGAGGATGGCCTCGGCTTCAGCGCGCGCGGC
>JACCQV010000228.1 GCA_013813945.1 Deltaproteobacteria bacterium
CAGCGTCTGGAAATGGAACATCGACCCGGTATCGGCCGGTGGCTCGGCCGGTTGCCTCGGAGTCGCCTACGCAGACGCCTACGCCTACGCCTACGAGGTCAACACAAGCGATCCCTGGGGTTAGACCGTTTGGAGTACCGTCATGGAGGTGGCGCCGTGACCGGTCGACGAGACGTTCTTCAGCTTGCGTCAGCCGCGCTGCTCGTCCGCCTCCGCCCCTAGCCCCACGCCATGGCGCACCTCATCCTCTACGCGCTACCGGTCGTGGCCATCGCCGTCCTGGCGATGATTCTCGAGGCGCGGTGGGCTGCGCGGCATCCCGAGATGCGGGGCTACGACGCACGTGACACGGTCGCCAGCCTCTCGATGGGCGTCCTCAAGATCAGCGCCGGTGCGGTCGCGAAGCTCGCCTCGTTGCCGCTGTTTGCCTGGCTCTACACCCACCGGATCGCCGACCTCGGCGAGGCGGCGCTGGTCTCGTCATGGCTGATCCTGCTGGTCGCCGAGGATCTCTGTTTCTACTGGTTTCACCGGCTGCATCACGGGGTGCGCGTGCTGTGGGCCACGCATGTCAATCACCACTCGAGCCAGCACTTCAACCTCTCGACCGGGTTTCGCCAGACGGTGCTGACCACGCTGACGAGTCCGGTGTTCTGGGCACCGCTCGCCCTCCTCGGGTATCCGCCGTGGATGATCCTCGTCGCTCAGACGTGGAGCCAGATCTATCAGTTCGGCCTCCACACCGAGGCGATCGGCCGGCTCGGTCCGCTCGAGTGGATCCTGAACACTCCTTCGCACCACCGCGTGCATCACGGCACGAACGTCCCGTACCTCGATCGCAACCACGGCGGCATCTTCATCCTGTGGGACCGCCTGTTCGGAACCTTCGAGCCCGAGCGCGAACGTGTGGTATTCGGGCTCACGAACGACATCCATACGTTTCACCCGGCGAAGATCCTGTTCCACGAGGTCGGGGCGATGGTCCACGACGTGCGGCGCGCTCCGACGCTACGCGCCAAGCTCGGATATGTCTTCGCGCCGCCCGGATGGAGTCACGACGGTTCGTCTCGTACGGCGCGCGAGCTCCGCAAAACCCGTCCGACCGAGCACATCGGCTCGCCCGCAGGATAGGTTCGTGCGATGTGGGTGCATCCCGGGCGGCTGCCACACATCCTGACGCCGGCGGACTACGTGGATCCCGAGCGTCATGACCGCGAGCTGCGAGCGCTGTTTGCGGGCGGCTGGCACTGCGTCACGACGCGTGATGCCCTGCGCGCGCCTGGGGACTTCATCACGCTCGAGCTGTTCGGCGAGCCGGTGCTCGTGCGCAACTGCGACGGCGACATCCGCGCATTTCAGAACGTGTGCGCGCATCGCCACTCGTTATTGACGACCGAGGCGCGCGGCTCGATGGCGAAGATCCGATGTCGTTATCACGGCTGGGAGTACGACTCGGAGGGCCGCACGTGCGGAGTGCCCGATGCACCCTCGCTCGTGCCGATCAAGCGTGGCGGCGAGCGGCTCCTGCGGTTCCGCGCGGAGACCTGCGGGCAGCTCGTGTTCGTCTCGCTCGCCGAGCTCGGACCGGGCCTGCGCGAGGCACTCGGCGAGCGCACGTGGACCGTGATCGAGACCGCATTCTCCGATGAGCTCCGGCAGACCGCGGCATGGACGATCGATCACGCCGCGAACTGGAAGATTCCTGTCGAGAATGCACTCGAGAGCTATCACGTGCCGCAGGTCCATCCGAAGACGTTCAAGAACCTGTCCGCCGCACGCGACGCGACGCATACGCTCGCGGATCGGTTCACGGCGCTGGAGAACATCCGGCCTCCCGGCGGGCCCGCGATGCGCTGGCTGACCGCTCGGTGGCGGAGACAGCCCCGCCACGTCTACGCGCATCATCATGCCTTCCCGAATCTCCTCGTCGCCCAGACCGACGTCTCGAGCCTTGCCCAGATCGTGATCCCGCTGGCGCCGATGCGATCGCGGAGCCTCGCGTTCTGCTTCGTGCACCGTGGCGACGAAGGGCGCTGGCTTCCCCGCGCGCTCGGGCCCGTGGTCGACCGTGTCGTCGGGCACTTCTCGCGTGAGGTGCTCCGGGAGGATGATGCGATGTTCGCTGGCATCCAGCGCGGGCTATGCGCGAGCCGCCACAACGGTGTGATCAGCGCGCGCGAGGAGCGGGTCCACGCGTTCCAGCACTTCGTCGCCGAGGCGGTCCGCTAGTTGCGTCGCCTGTTCGCCTCGCGCTGGATCTGTGGCGTCGCGGCGCTACTCGCCCTCGCGCTCACGCTGCCATCGATCGGCAACGGCCTCGGGATCGATGATCACCTGTTGCGAGCGCGCGTCGTCGATCAGCAATGGACTGCGGCGCGCTCGGCACGCGATCTGTTCGTGTTTGCGAGTCCGGATCACGAAGGTGAGCTCGCCGCGCAGATGGCGAGCGGCGAGATCTCGTGGTGGGCGGCCCCCGAGCTTCGCTGGGGGTTCATGCGACCGCTCCCGGCGCTCCTCCATCACGCAGAATTCACCGCGCTCGGTCGCACCGGCGCCGGATGGATGCACCTGCACAGCGTGCTCTGGATGGCTGCGCTGGCCGCAGCGGTCGCGCTCCTGTACCGGCAGATGTTCGGTGCCACGTGGTTCGCGGGGCTCGCGGCCGTGCTGTATGCGATCGACGACGGCCATGGCTTCGCGGTCGGCTGGCTGTCCAACCGGGGTGCGGTGATGGGCGCGTGCTTCGCCGTGCTCGCGCTGATCGCGCATGATCGGTGGTGCCGCGGTCGCTGGCGGCCGGGCGCGGTGCTCGGCCCCCTGGCGCTCGCGGTCGCGCTCCTGTGCTCGGAGCAGATGGTTGCGATCGCGGGCTACCTCGTAGCGTACGAGGTCGTACTCCACCGCGTCGCGCTCCGGCAGCGGCTACTCGCGTTCGCTCCGTTCGCGGTGCTGATCGTTGCCTGGTACCTCGTGCGTGGGTCTCTCGGCTACGGCAGCGTGGGGACCGGTTCGTATACCGATCCGATCGGAGAGCCGGTCGCCTTCCTCGGTGCGGCCCTGCAACGGATTCCAATCCTCGCGCACAGCCAGCTCGGGCCGCTGCCCGCGGATCTGTGGGAGGTCTGGTTTGTCCGCCAGGATCTCGGCTGGTTGATGATCGCGATCGGGATCGGGTTCCTCGCGATCTTCGGCGCCGTCTTCGTCCGCCTGCTGCGCGCCGATCCGGTCGCGCGGTTCTGGGCCCTCGGCGCGGGCCTCGCCGTGATCTCGGTCTGCGGCGCTCACCCGAACGATCGCCACCTGCTGCTCGTCGGGATCGGTGGATCCGCGCTGGTGGCCCGGTTCCTCGCCGCGTGGATCGACCGCGCCGATCCTGCACAGCGGTCGCTCCTGCCCCGCCGCGGAGCGACCGTCGCCGCGATCGTGCTGTTCGCGATCCATGCCGTGCTCGCGCCGATCGCCCTGCCGATTCGCGCGCGGATTCCAGGATCGGTCAGCCGGGGAGTCGCGAGGATCGATGCGCTCGTGCCGGCCGACCCCGCTCTCGCGAACCAGGACCTCGTGATCGTGAACGTGCCGTTCAAGTACCTGTGCAACTTCGCGAGCGTGGTGCGGCGCTCGAGCGGCGGCGTGTCGCCGCAGCGCTGGCGCTGTCTCGGAGTGACGCCGGATGCCGTCGTCGCATCGCGGCCCGATGCGCACACGCTCGCGCTGCGGCCGGCGCAAGGCTACCTGCGGTTCTTCGAGGACACCAACGTCCGTTCGCGGCGCTTCCCGTTCGCGGCAGGCGATCGTGTCGAGCTTCCGGACTTCTCCGTCAGCGTGCGCACCGTGACCGCGGACGCGCGACCTGCCGAGATCGAGGTGCGGTTCGCCGTTTCTCTCGACCATCCCTCGCTGCGCTGGGTCGTCTGGCACGACGGAGCGTACCGGTCGTTCACACCGCCACGCATCGGCGACTCGGTGACAATTCCTGCCGAGTCGTTCGCGTTCGGCGATCTGCTGTCGGATGCGAAGCCATGACGCGCCTGACGGTGGTGATGCTGACGGTGTTCGTCGACTCGTTCGGGTTCGGCATCGTGATCCCGTTCTTGCCCCTGTACGCGAGCTCGCTCGGTGCATCGGGGCTCGAGGTCGGCCTCTTGCTCGCGACCTATTCGCTCGCGCAGATGATCGTCGCGCCGCGGTGGGGACGCCTCTCGGATCGTGTCGGGCGCAAACCCATCATGGTGATCGCAGCAGCCGGCACGTGCGCGAGCTTCGTCGTGCTCGGCATCGGTGACAACCTCGCGCTGATCTTCGGCGGGCGCGCACTCCTCGGCTGCTTCGGCGTCGGCTACAGCACAGCGCAGGCGTGGGTCGCCGACACCACCCCCATCGAGGAGCGCAGCCGCGTGCTCGCGCTCATCGGAGCCTCGCACTCCGTGGGCTTCGCGCTCGGTCCTGCCCTCGGTGCGGTCGGCGTGATGACGGGCGGACTGTCGGCGCCATTCTGGTTCGCAGCCGGATGCGCAGCGGTCAGCGCGCTGCTCGCGGCCACGCTGTTGCCTGCAGCCGTGCCGCAGCCTCGAACGAGTACTGCGCCGCGCCTTCGCGACTTCTCCGGCAATCGATCGTTCGCGATCTGTCTCGCGGTGTCGTTTGGCCTCACCTATGCGTTCTCCAATATCGAAGCGACGTTCTCGCTGTTCACCTCCGACGAGCTCGCGTTCACCCCGACCGAGAACGGCCTGTTCTTCGTCCTGATCGGCCTGTGTGCGGCGGCGACCCAGGTCCTCGTCACGCGCCGGCTCGCGCGTCGGTTCCCGGAGCACATCTGCGTGATCCTCGGCCTGGTGTTGCTCGGCGCCGGCGCCGCCTCGATCCCGTTCGCGAACAGTGGTGCCAGCTTGATCGCCCCGATGGTCGTCCTCGCGGCGGGCTTCGCGATCACGACACCGTCGCTGACCGCGTGGGTCTCGCGCAGCGCACCCGCGGACCGCCAGGGTGAGGCACTCGGTCTGTCGATGTCGGCCGCTGCGATGGCGCGAATCGCGGGCCCTGGCGTGGGCGGGCTCATGTACGACGAGCTCGGACACGG
>JACCQV010000285.1 GCA_013813945.1 Deltaproteobacteria bacterium
GTCGTGCTTCCGACGCGGCGCTGACCGACTGGGTTACGATAGGCCCGTGACCAAGCTGGTGGCGTGGGTCGCGCTGTTCGCGTGTCTCACGATCGCAGGTTCGATCTGGGCGATCTCGCGTGCGCCGATCGACGCCGACAAGCTCTGGGCCGTGATCAGCGCGTTGCCGCTGGGAACGCTGGTCCTGCTCGCCGCGCTGTGTGTCGGCATCTATGCCGCGGACGCGCTCCGCTACCGGGCGCTCGGCGCCGCGATCGACGCAACCGTGACCTGGCGTGCGGCGATCGATACCAGCGTCGCGAACTTCTTCTTCTCGTGGATCACACCGGGCTCGACCTTCGGTGCGCCGGCCACGATCTACATGCTCGGGCGTCGCGGCGTGCCGTGGGATGCCGCTGTCGTGATCGCGTTCGCGAAGGCGTTCAGCGGAGTCGCTGTGGTCGTGCTTGCCTCGTTCGCGTTCGTCGCCTTCGGGCTCGGGCCCGACTATGACGGTGGCGTGTTCGCCGTGGTGGTGTTCGGGGGCGCGGTGTTCGCGACGCTGTTCGGCCTGTTGACCGTCGCGGTGTTCCGCGTCGAGCCGGCGAAGCGGGTGTCGGCGCGGATCTTTGCATCGCTCGGACGGCGGTTCCGCGGCAGCAAGCTCCTGGCATCTGCGGGCACCGTGACCGCCAGCTCGATCGACCGACTTGCGCTGCTGCGGAGTGGCGGGCTCGCGCCGCTCGCGTACCTCGTCGTCACCCACGTGATCTACTTCGCGATGTTCGCCGGCGTGGGTGTCGTCCTTCTCCACGCGTTCGGGCGTGACGTTGACGTCCGCGCATTTGCCGCGGTCATCGTCTACATCGCGTTCACGTACCTCGCGCCCACCCCGGGTGGCGCTGGCTTCGCCGAAGCGATGGCGTTGCCGTTCTTCGGACCGTTACTGCCCGCCGACAAGGCCGTGATGTTCGTCCTGTGTTTCCGCGGGCTGACGCTCTATCTGCAGGTCGGGTTCGCCATCCCGTACATGGTCATCGTCGGTGGTGGTCGCGAGATCGCGGCACGCGCCGCGCGCAAGCCGGAGCGCCATGAGTGATCCCGTGATCGAAGCCCAGCGTCGGCTGGCGGCATGGCGTAGCGAGCATGCGCCGATCGCATCGGCCGTGCGGATGCGGATCGATCGCATGTATGCAGGACGCCGGATCGCCGAGGCAGTCGACCAGGTCGTGGCCGACGAGGTCGCGGAGCGCGCCGAAGGGAAGCGCACGCACCGCGAGCAGACGCGCTGGGCCGAGGTCACGGCGCACGCGCACGATCCGGCTCGAACCCGCGAGGTGTTCGGTGCGATCGTCGACCTCTACCTCGAGGACATCGCGGGCGGCTTCGATCGCCGGTTGTATGGCGCAGTGATGGCGGTCCTGCCGCGCGCGCTCGACCGGCTGGTCCGATCGCGGTTCGCGATCACCGGGCCGATCGATCGGCTGCAGACTCTCGTCGTCGACCACACGCTGGTGTTTGCGCCGACTCACTCGTCGAACCTCGACTCGCTCGTGGTCGGCGTTGCGCTCCGGCGTTCGGGCCTCCCGGCCTGCGCGTACGCCGCAGGCAAGCACATGTATCGCAACCCGGTGCTCGCTCGGCTGATGGCGAAGCTCGGCGCGTATCGTGTCGACCGCGGTCTCGTGGCCACCCTGTACAAGGATGTCCTCAAGGCATACGCCGCGGAGCTGCTCGACCGCGGCTTCCATTCGGTGATCTTCCCCGGCGCCACCCGCTGCCGCACGAACGAGATCGAGTCGCAGCTCAAGCTCGGCTTGCTCGGCACGAGCCACGGTGCGCGCCGCCCGATCGCGATCGTTCCGGTCACGCTCAGCTACCAGGTCGTCCTCGAGGCACCGGGGTTGATCCGGCACTTCCTGTCCGGGAAGTCTGCGGAGCGGATCGGCGGCGATTCACCGAGCGCGGGCGGTCTGCTCGCGGCGGTGCGACGCGTGCTGGCTCTCGACGAGGTCGTCGTGGTTGCGTTCGGCGAGCCGCTCGATCCGGCGAGCGTGCCGAAGCTCGACGCAGCACTGACTGGCGCATACCGACGAGACACCGTGCTGTTCGAGACGCATGTGGTCGCGCGCGCCCTGCACGAGCTCGCGGTCGAGCAGACGGGTTGCTCGAAGATCCACGAGCTGGTGCGGCTCGGCGGTTGCGGGTTCGCGAGCACGGACGTCCAGGCCCGGGTCACCCGCGTCGTCGAGCTGATCCAGGGTCAGCGCGGCGGCGGGGTGCTCGCGCCGACGATCGATCCGCGCGACCCGGACCGGATGATCACGACCGCGCTGCGTGCATGGGCAGCGTGCCACCCCGAGCCCGTCGCGGTTCGCCGCGGCCACGAGCTGACCGTCGAGGATGTTGGCGTCGTGTACTTCTATCGCAACCGGACCGCGCACCTCGGATCATAGTAGGTTCGGGTGTGTTGTTCGATCCGCACACGCCACCGCTGGCGATCGCAGCGATTCCGACGAGCGCGCAACCTGGCGGTGGCTTCTGCGTCGACCTCGAGGCGCGGTGGTCGCGGATGCGCCGAGCCTGGCTGCGAACGGTTCGCCCAGGCTACGTCCGCATGATGGCGGGCAAGCGCCAGGGGGAGTGCCCGGGTTGCACGCACGATATCGTCGACGCGCGCGACGTGAAGCTCGTCCGCAATGTGTGCGGCTACTGGTTCCGGGCCAAGGACGATCCGTTCCGCTGGCGTGATCGAGTGGGGCTCGCGCGCTACGGGCTCGCGGAGGTCGTGATCTCGCATCTGGGTGCGGCGGTGTTCGTCGCGCTTGCCGTGCTCGCGGTGCGCGCGACGGGACACCCAGCAGGGTGGCTGCTCGCGATCCCCGCACTCGCGCTCAGTGGCTTCGCGCTGTGGTTCTTCCGCGATCCGGACCGCACGCCGCCCGACGATCCGCGCGCGCTGCTGAGCCCGGCGGACGGGGTCATCTCGCACATCGACGAGGTCGACGCCCCGGGGTTTCCCGGTGGGCGGGCGGCTCGAATCAGCATCTATCTCTCGCCGTGGAACGTGCACCTCCAGCGGATGCCACGGACGGCAAGAGTGTCGTCGGTCCGCTACTTCCCCGGCGAGTTTCTCAACGCACGACACCGCGACTGTGTGCAACGCAACGAACAGATGTGGGTCGACTTCGAGGAGCCGGATGGCCGCATGATCAGAGTCAAGCAGGTGTCAGGGTGTGTCGCGCGTCGGCTCGTGTGCTGGCTCAAGCTCGGCGAGGAGGTAGCGACGGGCGAGCGATTCGGTCTGATCAAGTTCGGTTCGCGCGCGGACGTCCTGATCCCGACGGATGCGAAGCACGACCTGGCGATCGCGATCGGTAGCGTCGTCACGGCCGGCACGTCGGTGTTGCTGCGCTTCGAGGACGCCGTAACATGACGGTGACCATCTACGGCCGCACGTACCTCGACGCCGAGGTCATGATCCCGCTGCCCGCACTGGCGGAGGGCAAGGGTAAGGTCGATGTCGAGGTCCACGCGCAGTTCGGTGGGTTTGCGTGCAACGCAGCACGCGCTGTCGGTGCGCGGTTGCCTGCAGGCACGATCCACGCGGTCACGGTGTGCTCGGAGCTGGACCTGCCTCGACTGCGGGCTCGGCTCCCGGCGGCGGTCATCTCTGCTCCGATTCTCGACGGTTCGGATCCGACGGCATGGCCGCCGATCAGCGTCATCATCAATCCCGCAGGCGAGTGCCGGCTCCTGCGTGGACGTGGCGACCACGACGCGGCCCTGTGGCGGCTCGATCTCGTCACGCCGCGTGCGCGTTCGGCGGCGCTACATATCCTGGGGCGCGTTCCGTTGCCGTTCGTCGGCGAGCTTCTCGCGCAACGCACACCGTCGGTGCGCATCGCATGGTGCGGGGGCGACGCGATCTCGCCCGGGCTCGAGCGCGAGCTCGATCTGATGTGCGTCAACGTGATCGAGGCGCAACGGCTGCTCGGCACGACCGAAGCGTCGCCTCGCATTCTCGCCGAGGCACTCGCCGTTCGCGCGGTGCGCCCCGGCGCCGTCCGCCTCGTGACCGGGCGTAGCTCCGCACCGTCGGTCGCGGCCGTGCGCGAGGGTTCCGAGGTGCGGTGCCACGAGGGAGTGGTTCCTGCACCCCTGGCACCCGCGCAGATCAAGCGGCTCAAAGGCGTGGGCGACGTGTTCGCCGCGCGCTTTCTGATCGAGGCGTGCATCGACGAGGCGGGCCATCCGCGCGTTGACCTCGCCGTCAAGGCAGCGCTTGCGGTCGCGTCCGATGCGGCGACGAAGTTCATCACGGCACGCGAGGCACCATGACCGACGTGCTCGCGCGGTTCCGGCTCGACGGCCGCGTCGCGATCGTCACCGGCGGCGCCCGCGGGCTCGGACAGGCGGCAGCGCGCGCGCTCGCATCGGCTGGAGCTCGTGTCGTCATCACCAGCCGTGACGAGGCCGCGGCGATCGCCGCGGCAAAGGAGCTTGCGGCCTCGGCGCGCGTCGAGACACTCGGCATCGCGGTCGATGTTCGAGACGCCGCTGCGATCGCGACGATGGTGGATCGTACGCGTGCGGCGTTTGGCCGGATCGACATCCTCGTCAATAACGCGGGAACCACCCGGCGTGAGCCGCTCGCAGCGCTGACCGAGGCGCAGTGGGACGACGTGATCGATACGAATCTGAAGGGGACCTGGTTGTGCTGCCGCTCGGTCGAACCCGCGATGCGCGACGCGGGCTGGGGACGGATCATCAACGTCTCGAGCATGCTCGGCCAGGTCGGGCTCCCGGATCGCTCGCCGTACATCGCGAGCAAGGGTGGCGTCACCGCACTCACCCGCGCGCTCGCGATCGAGCTGGCGCCGAGCGGGATCACGGTGAACACGATCGCGCCGGGGCCGTTCGCGACGGGCATGGCCGACACGGCGTCACGCGCCGCGCTGCTCGCTCAGATCCCGCTGAACCGGTGGGGAGACCCGACAGAGATCGAGGGTGCGATCGTGTATCTCGCGTCGGAGGCGTCGAGCTTCGTCACCGGGGCCACGCTCGCGATCGACGGAGGCTACACGGCGCGATGACGCGCGCGATCGCCGAGGGTCGGGCGGTGCGCATCGTGGATCGCGAGCGGCTCGCGGCGCTCGGCTCGATCGAGGCCGTGGTCATCGTCGGACCGACGTGCGTGGGCAAGACCACGCTGGTCGCTGCGGTCCGCGACTCCGAGCTCTGCACGAGTGGTGCCGTCGACGTTCCGACGCGGTTCATCACTCGCGTCCCGCGCGGCGGCGATGACCTCGTCGAGAGCGTGCACGTGACCGACGACGAGTTCGTCGCCCGGGTCGCAGCCGGCGAGATCGAGCTGCGCTGGACACGTCAGCTGGACCGCGGGCGCACGGTCCGATACGGCTTCGCACCGCCACGATCGGGTGCACTTCCGGTGTTCTCGGCGAACAACGCGATCCTGGGCGACGCGGCACAGCTGCTGCCGAGCAACGGCCTCGATCGCGCACTGCGGATCGCCGTGCACGCGCCGACCGAGCTCCGCGCGCATCGCCTCCGCACCCGCTCCCCGGATCTGTGGGGGCACCCGGAGGAGGTCGCGCACCGCCTCGCGGAGCCGGGACTCTCCGACCAGGTCCACATCCTCGTCGAGAATCACGGCGAGCTCGAAGCGGTGGCGAAGACGGAGCTCGTGACCCTCGTCCGCTCGCTGGTCGGCTGACATGGCGGGCATCGACCTGGCGCAGCGGTATGTGGCCTGGCTCGAGCACCGGAGCGCGCGGATCGCGACCTACGATCGTGGCCTTCAGCGGGTCGCTCGGCGCCGCGCGGCCCCGGATCCGCTACGCTCCTGACCTCGTGCGCGTTGTCCTCGCTGGGATCGCGGTCGCCCTCGGCGCGCAGCCGGCGCTCGCCGACGAGGAGCCGAAGCGCCCGATCTCCGTGCAGCGCCAGGCGCTCGGGATCGCGGCTGCCCTGATCCCGGGTGTGATCGTGCGTGGCACCGGAAGCGCCATCGTGCGCGAGCAGCGCGCGGGCAAGCGACTCGCGGTGATCGGTGGCATCGGTCTGGGGGCGATGCTCGTTGGCGGTCTTCCCGTCGGCATCACCGGTGGCAATCAATATCTGATCGTGCCGGGCGTCCCGTTGCTCATCGCCGGAACCGGGCTGTTCATGACGTCGTGGTTCTCGGATCTGTGGGTTGCAGCGGGCGGCCGCTGCGGTGCGGGCGATCCGCGCGCGCGGTCGCCGCTCTCGATCGAGGCCGGCACGACGTGGTTGCACGATGCCTATCGCGAGCGTGCGCTCCTGCGTGGGGCCGTGCAGCTCGCCGTCGGACGCGTCGAGCTCTCCGCAGGTGTTCTTCACGATGCCCGCGGTGCAGCGACGGAAGGAGAGCTCGGTGCGCGGGTCCGCATCCACGGTGCCGCGCCGACCGGTGCCGTGATCGAGGACGGCTCCGGCATCTGGATCCGCGCCGCGGCACGCGGCCGTGACGACGACGAAGATCGCGTGCAGGTCGCGACCGCCGAGATCGAGGCGATCCTCCGTGTCGACCTGCATCGCATCGACGTTGCGCTGCGCGGTGCGTTCAGCGAGCTGTCCTCGGGTCTGGGTGTCGAGCGCGCGGAGCTGGGTAACGATCGGCACGAGACCGGCGCCCTGCTGCTCGCCCGCTTCGCGTGGGGCGCGTACCTCGGGCAACGCGGTGAGATCTCGGCGTTCTACAGTCACCGTCGCGATCAGCTCGCGGGAGGGCTCCCCGCGGGTGGCGCGTCGGGCTTTCTCGGCAGCGTCGGCGCGACCCTCGATCTGCGCGTTCTCGGGCCGTGGGCCGTCCGTGGTGAGCTCGAGATCGGCAGTGCGTGGGTCACGACCCTCGTGCTTCGCTATCAAGGAAGATCGCGATGAGGAGGATGCTCGCGTTGTTCGCGATCATTGCCGGCTGCACCCGGCCGAGCGAGGAGCGTACGCTCGCGGAGCTCGACATCGGCACGGCCGCGCTCGCCGACGTGCAGCTCCGCGTCTCCGATGGGCTCGCCGCGGTTCGCGAGCTGACCGATCACCGGATCGAGCTGTGGGCGCAGTCGCCGGTGCTCGATCTCGAGCTGGTGGTCGGCTCGATGGCTGGGGGCGACTGGCAGATCCGGATCCGGAACTCGCTGCCGGATTCGCTCCTCGTCACCGGTGGTACGAGCTACCCGCGACGTCCCGACGATCACCCGACGGTTGCGACCTTCATCGTCCCGCTCGCTGCGGGTACGCACCAGCTCCGTCTCGCACCGCCCGACGCAGACCGGATCGAGCCGTTCAAGGTCGCGTCGATGGCGGACATCCAGACGGCGCTGCCCAGCGTCGATGACGTGTTCGCGGCGATCTCCGCGGTGCCCGACGCCCGGTTCGTGATCGCGATGGGCGACATCACGCAGCGCGGAGAGGAAGCGGAGTACGACCTGTTCGAACGTCAGCTCGTCGCGTTGACGATCCCGTTCTACTCGACGCTCGGCAACCACGAGCTGTGGTCACCCGCAGAGCGCTGGTTCGAGCGCTTCGGTCGCGCGAGCTTTCAGTTCACCTTCAAGGGCGTCGTGTTCACGTTTGCGGATTCCGGAGACGCCGCCATCGATCCCGTGGTCGAGGACTGGATCGAGGGCTGGCTGGCGAGCGCCGCGGATCGCACCCATGTGTTCCTGACCCACATGCCGCCGATCGATCCGGTAGGGACCCGCGCCGCGGCGTTCCGGAGCACGCGCGATGGCAACCGCCTGCTGTCGCGCCTGGTTGAAGGCCGAGTGGATCTGACGCTCTACGGCCACATCCACACC
>JACCQV010000290.1 GCA_013813945.1 Deltaproteobacteria bacterium
TCGTGTAGTGCGAATCGCGCAGCCGCTCGATCAGCTTCAGCACGCCCTTCGCCGGCCGCCAGTGGTCGTCGATCAGGAACATCTCCTGCTCGGCGCCGATCCGGCGAACGCCTTCATCGAACTTGCCTTCGGCGATCATCCGCTCGAGCGCGCGCAGATCCGCGAGGATCGCGCTCATGAATTCGCGCTGGCGCTCGCCATCGAGGCGCCCGTCGACATCCTTGTGCTTCTGCGTCGTCATCAGTTCAGCCGGCTTTGTGCTCGCGAGTCCACGCGTCGAGAATCTGCGGCAACTTACGTCGCCATGTCACCCAGTCGTGGTGCCAATCGGGGCCCCACGAGTCGACTCGGTTCGGGATGCCCTGGCGCCCGAGGACGTTGGCGAGGTTCCACGACTCCCCGATGTCTTCGGCTTTGCCTTCCCCGGACGCGATCGAGATGAACCGGGAGCGGAGGACGTCGAGGTGGCGGCCAGCGAGAGTCGGCACGAAGTGCAACGGCGAGGAAACCCAGAACTCGTCCGAGAAATCGTGGGGTTGAGCGTCGTAGAACCGGCGGAGGTCGTACGTGCCGCTCATCGCGAGTGCCCGCGAGAACACGTCCGGGAACCGGCAGACCGCGGCCACCGCATGGAACGCCCCGATCGACGCTCCCGCGGTCCAGATGTCGATCTCCGGAGATTTGCAGTCCGCACGGATCGCCGGGGCGACCTCGTGCCGGACGTAGTAGTGGAACTGGTTCTGCAGCCACATCTGGTGGCGGGCTGACCCCTCGCGACTGACCAGTGCCTTGCCGGCGACGCTGTCGCACGAGTAGATCTTGATCCGCCCGGTGTCGAGCAGCGGTGCGAGCACGTCGATCAAGTGGAAGCGCTCGATCTCCTCGGCGTCGCCCCCCGCGGTCGGGAACAGCAGGATCGGCTGGCCGATCGTGCCCCACCGGACCAGCGTCACCTCGCGGTGAACGCGCTCGCTCCACCAGCGCGAGACGACCTTGTCACCACGATTCCCCATCAGCCGGCCTGCGCCCCGGTGGACGATGCGCTGTCTGCGCGCCATGACTGCACGCGCCGCCAGAACAGCTCGGTGAACTGCTCGACCTCGTGCTTGGGATACAGCGCAGTCACCTTCGCCCGGAACGCGGACTTCGCGGCCTCGGTTCCGAAGAACTCCCACGCAACCTCATCGAGGTGCCCCAGGTGCTTCGCACAGAACTCCTCGAACCGTGCCGACTCGAAGCGCTCCTCGGCGATCGCCGCGTAGGCGCGCAGCTTCTCGCGATACGGTCGGTCGCGCTGTTCGGCGATCTTGTAGAACGGCGCCCAGTCGAGGTTCTTGCGGAACGGCTTCTTGGTCACCGCGCAGAAGATCGACCACCGCAGGTTCGCCTTCACGAGCCACGGGAAGTGGCGGTGCAGCGAGGTGATCTGCGAATCGGGACAGGGATTCGCGAAGTCGATCGGGTACCAGACGCCGTCCTTGCGCAGCGACTCGCACGAGTTGAAGTCCCAGCCAAAGAACGCGTTGATCGTGAGCGTCGTGTCGCGCAGAAGCTGCGCTTCGTCGGCGGAGACGAAGTCTTGCTCTTGCGAGTAGCGATCGTGGAGCGGCTCGTCGGGGAGGTAGCGCACGAGGTGGGTCTGGGGACCGAGGCCGATGCAGCGCACGAAGCTGTCGAACGGGTGCACGGCAGCCTGCAGGTGCATCACGCCCTTGCCGCTGTCCTCGTACGTCTTCTTGAGCTTGGCGTCGTCGGCAACCCGGCTGACAGCGCGCCAACCACCGCCGTCGTACGGCTTCATGAACAGCGGGTAGCCGATCTTGTTACCGATCGCGCCGAGGTCGAACAGCTTCGCGTACGCCTTGAGCGTCGGCGCGAGATCAGCCGTGGGCTCGTACGACTTCGGTGGGATCATCCACGTCTCGGGAATCGGCATCCCGAGGTGCATCATCGCGCAGTAGGAGGTGTGCTTCTCCATCGACTGCACGGACCACGGATTGTTGAGGACGTAGAGGCCGTCCATCAGGATCGCCTTTTTGATCCACTCGCGGCTCGTGTGATACCAGTGCGTCAGCCGATCGAGGACGACGTCGTAGCTGCACGGTTGCTTCAGATCGAACGGCTCGATCGTCACGCGATCGACGGCGATGTTCACGGTGTCGCCCTCGTACGGAATCGCGAGCTGCAGCTTGTCGAGGATCTGCTCGAAGCACAGCGGCCAGCAGATGTCCGCGCCGAGAGACAGACCGATCTTGCGAGTGACGGTAGCCATGGTTCTCCGATTACTCATACACGTGGAGAAACGGCCCTGGCATCAGCCAAGAGAGTCCCTCACGCAGACGGTCGCGCCAGTTCTCCCAGTTGTGACCATCCCGGGCCTCGACGTAGCGCACGTCCATACCCGTGGACAGGAGCAAAGGGACCAGGGAGCGGTTCTCATAGATCAGCGATTCGTACATCCCGCAGCTCACGAACACCCGCTCGGAGACGGGAGCGGGCTCGGCACGGAACCGGTTCATGAACGCAACGACCGGGTCGAACAGCGGACCTCGGTGGTTGCGGTCGCCGATGTCCGTGAATGCAAAGGATCCGGACTGCAGGAGGAGCCGGCCGAAGAACCCCGGGTACCGGGCGGCGGTGGACAGCGTCGCGACCCCGCCGAAGCTCGCACCCATGAGGCACCGACTCTGCGGCTGAGTATCGAGCGGGAACAGGCGCTCGACGAACGGCACCAGCTCCTCGACCAGGAACTTCGCGTGTCGGGGGTCGTCCGCGTACTCGCCCAGGCGGTTGGGCGAGCTGGTGAACACGACGATGGCGTCGGCGATCTCGAGCCGGTCGATCAGGTTATCGAGGACCGAGTGCATCGACGCGTAGCGGATGTAGTCGTGACCGTCGTGGACCACGAGCAAGGGGTACTGGCGGTTGCGCTGGAACCGGGCGGGCACGTACAGCCCGAACCCGCGCCGGCCGAACGTATTCGACTCGATCCAGATCTCGTCGCGATGTCCCTTCGCGGCGGTCGGGTCGTGGTGGATCCAGCTCGGGATCTCGTAGCCGGTGCCGTGCGCGACGGAGTTGGCGCCGAACGGATCGCGCGCGAGGTTGCTGTTGAGCGGATCCTGCCGCCACTCGCCGTGCCCGTTGCGGACGACCTCGAGCTTGTACTCGACGCGCGAGCCGGGTGGCAGCTGCAGCGTGAGGTGCCAGACATCGGTGTGCTCGACGCGCGAGAGCTGCTGCGATGACGGTAAACCGAACACCCAGTGCTTGAGGTGAACGGCCTCGGCGTCGCCGCGCCACACGAACGTGATCGAGCTCCCGTCGACGATCGGGAAGCTGTGGCCCGCGAAGAATGCGTCGACCGCCTCGCGCGTACGCGGTCCAGCCTCGAGCGCGGTGATCGCGCGCCCGATCATCGGCGGCTCCCGATCACGGGGCTCGAGAACCGGCTCGGCGAGCCCTTCCAGCCGGCCTCGACCTCACCGGTGGTCGTCAACCGCGCTGCCGACGCGCGCACGAGGACGCCGAGCTCGAACGTCATCCGCGACCCATGCTCCATCGCGACGCAGGTCGCTGGGGCCATCCGGCGCGCGAACCGCTGGATGCCACCGCGGGCGTCCATGTTGATGCGGCGGCGGGGATCCGGCAGGACGACGACGCCGCGTGCGAGCCCGAGGCCCGCGTCGAGGACCTGCGCGATATCCGATCCATACGGCGGGTAGTCATGGAACAGCACGATCCGATCAGTGAGGACCATCGCGCCGGCGGCCCACGCGAAGACCGGCTTTGCGGCGGCGAGCTGGAGCACGTCGAACAGCGCGAGCCGGTTGAGCAGGGAGGCCACGTGACCTCCGGCGATCACGAGGGCCTCGCAGGTCGCCAGGATCGCGCGGATCTCCTCGCGGTGCCGTGCGATCAGTGGCCGGTCGCTGAGGCGCCAGTTGCGGGCGAACGCAGCGCGCAGCGCATCGCAGCGCTCGACGTGATCCGCATCGAGGTGACGGAACTGGTCGACCGAGACCTTCTCCTCCTGGGCAAGGAGCTCCGGCTCGACGTAGCGAACCGAGACCGTGCGTGCGGCGTCCTCGATCTTGTCGAGCCTCACGCGATAGAACGTCTGCATGTGGCGCAGCCGCTGTTGCCGCGCCTGATAGGCGACCGTGAAATCCGGGTCGCCACGGAACACCTCGACGCTGCGCTTGTGGAGATCGAGGTTCACGGCCGGCATGCCGAACGAGGCCTTCATCGCCTCGTCTTCGGCCTCGCGCTCCTGATACCCGGCGCGCACGAGCGCGACAGGTCCACGGATCCCATGATCCGCGAGCACGGCGCCGATGTCGGGCGTCGTGCCTTGAGGGCCGAGAAGGACGACCGTGCCGGGTTTCATCCGTGAGCTCGCACCTTCACGGTTTGCCCGACGAGGTCGAGCATATGGCGGAGGTGATCGTAGTTCTCGTGCTTCAAGCGGATCCACGCGTTCGCCATGTAGCCGGCGTCGACGCCCTGCGTTGGCGTTCCCGCGGGAGGCAGGTGCCAGTCGATCAATGAGTCGCCGAACATCTGGCGAACCTGGTCGAGCCCTTCATAGCCGGCGATCCGACCGTCGCACTCCGGGCGCAGCGCGATGATGCCAGCGGAGAACCGGCGCGACGGATACTGCTCCGGCCGGCCCCACGCGACGAGCATCGACCACTCCTTGTAGAGGTCCATGTCGTTGGCGACGTTGTACAGATCCCAGGCGCGAACGCCGGGTGGTCGGCAGCCGATCTCGGAGAACTTGAGTCCCTTCGCGCCGGAGAACCACTCCATGTGGGTCGCAGAGGTCTCGATGCCGAGGAGGGCGTTGACCCTCTGGGCCATGACACGCACCTCGTTGTAGCCCGGGGTATCGATCCGGTTCGTCGTCACGAACTGCGGCGAGATCCAGCGCGTGCGCATCGCCTCGAGGACGTTGGGGTAGTAGTGCGTCGCGAACTCGTGGATGACCTTGCCGCGTAGTGTCAGCGTGTCGAAGAAGCCCTCGTGGCCCTCGATGAACTCCTCGACCGCGATCGAACGGCCAGGGCCGAGCGCGCGCAACGCCGGCTCGAGCTCGCGATCGCTGTCGATCCGCGAAGCTCCCGAGGCGCCTGCACCGTCGCGCGGCTTGATGATCACGGGATAGCCAACGCGCTCGATGAACGCGCGAACCTCCTCGGCGGATGCCGCCGCGGTGGACTCGGCGCATGGCACCCCGCCGGCGCGCAGGACCTCCTTCATCGCCGGCTTGTCGCGGCACAGATACGCCGTCCGCGTGCTGGTCCCCGGGATCCCGGCGGCCTCGCGCACATGTGCCGTCGGCATGATGTGTGCCTCGACGGTCGCCTCGAGACGGTCCACGTGCTTGCGGCGCTGGATGAAGCGCACGGCATTGAGCACCTGCTTCTGGTCGCAGACGTTCGTGACTTCCTCGTAATGCGTGAGCCAGTGACGGAGCTCGTTGTCGAGCGTGTCCTTCGAGCGCTCCCCGATCGCGCTGATCGTCACGCCGACCTCGGCGAGGCCCTTGATGAACTGCTTCTGGTTCGCGGGGAACCGGGGCTCGATGAAGACGATATGCATCTAGTGCCGTCCTGCGTTGGCGAGCTTGGAGTACACGAGCTCGTAGAGCTTGCCCTGGGCATTCCACGAGAAATCCTCGGCCATCCCGTTCTGGATCAGCCGGTTCCACTGTTTCGGATCGCGATACGCGGTGAGTGCCGCCTCGATCGCCCAGCGCAACCCCGCGCCATCGTGATGATCGAAGGCGAAGCCGGTGCCGTTACCGGTGCGCGGGTTCCACTGCTTCACGGTGTCCGCGAGTCCGCCGGTGCGATGGACGATCGGGACGGTGCCGTAGCGCAGGCTGTACAGCTGGTTGAGGCCACACGGCTCGTAGATCGACGGCATGACGAACATGTCGGCGCCCGCCTCGATCATGTGCGCGAGGTCGTTCTTGAAGCCCTCGTAGAAGCAGACCTGCCGCGGGAACTGCCGCTGCAGCTGGGAGAACATCGCTTCCAGCGCCGGCTCACCGCTGCCGAGCACCACGAGCTGAAACCCGTGCTTGCGAAGCAGCTCGAACATGACTGGATCGAGCAGCTTGAAGCCCTTCTGACTGACGAGCCGCGACACGATGCCGAGCACGGGCACACCGGGGACATAGGGCAAGCCGAGGCTCGTCAACAGGTGCTGCTTGTCGCGCTCCTTGCCGGCAAGGTTCTGCGCGCTGTAGGTGTGCGGGATGTGCTTGTCCGTCTCCGGCGACCACTCGTCATAGTCGACGCCGTTGAGGATGCCGACCACGGTCGCCGAGCGCGCACGCAGGAACCCGTCGAGACCGCCGCCGAGCTTCTCGCCCTGGATCTCGCGGGCATAGGTCGGGCTGACCGTGCTGACGCCATCGGCGTAGAGGATCCCCTGGAGCAGGAAGTTCACGCGGCCGGCCTTCATCAGATCCTGATGGAACAGGTGCGAGACCGCACCGAGGTTCGTATCGGGCCCGATCTCGACGGGGAAGCTGCCCTGGTACATCAGGTTGTGGATCGTGAGCAGCGACCTCGTCCGCGCGAACCGTGGGTCCTTCGCGACCAGCGTCTTGACGATCATCGGTAGCAGCGACGCCTGCCAGTCGTGGCAATGAATGATGTCGGGAGCGAAGTCCAGGCGCTGACAGATCATCAGGGCAGCGAACGACAGCGCCAGGAACCGGCGATGCTCGTCCGGCTCGCTCGTGTACAGCCGGCCACGTCCGTAGAGCGCCGGGCAGTGGACGAAGTAGACCGGCGGCGCAGCGCCGACCCGGAAGATCTTGCAGGCGTAACGATGCGCGCCGAGCGCGACCTCGAAGTCCATGATCGCCTGAAACGTCGCCTTGTTCGTGTCGACGGTGTCGTACAGCGGCAAGACCACACGGGCGTCATGACCCGCACGATGGAGATAGGCGGGCAGGGCGGCCAGCACATCGGCGAGGCCGCCGGTCTTGGCAAACGGCGCCATCTCCGACGCAACGAACAGCACGTTCACGGAGCCTCCGAAGATACCACTACCACCAGCGCAGAAGCGCGGCAGCGAGCGGAACTGCAAGACGTTCGACCTTCGCCGGGGGGATCCGCATCTGCACGAACGGCTCGAACGGATCCGCGAGGAGGTCGCGCCGGACCTCCAGACACAGGGTGCGGCCGGGGCGAGCCATCACGTGGTCGTACGCGAGGGTGCTGGGGTGGAGCGGGTAGGTGATGCCGTCGGCGACGGTCAGGTCGAGGGCGGCCATCCCTTTGCGCAGCGCCTCCACGACAGTCGCCGGGACATGGTTCTTGCCGTCCAGGGTCTTGCCGATGACATCGATCTCGGGGCGCAGGGGCCACGTCTGCTCGGTGTCGGGCTCGTACGCGTTCCGCAGGTTCTGAACGATCCCGAGATCGACCTCGACGTCGACGGTGCGCGGCGCGTACGAGTGGAGCAGCAACATCGCGCCGTCGCTCGCCAGCTCCGCTGCCGTCTCGCGCACCAGCGTGACGTAGTGATCGTAGGCCGCGCGGAGCAGGGCCCGGTCTTGTTCCGAGGTGATCCAGGGCATCAGGCCTGGGGTGACCTTCCCGGCCTTGAAGTCCTCGGCCGAGGCGTCGAGGCGCCGGTTGCAGTCGATGAAGGTCCGCGGGATGCGCGAGCAGATGATCGCGACGGAGCGCTCGGGCGCTGCCGCGACGATGTGGCGGGCCGTTGCGGAGCCCAGCTCCGGTGCGCCGGCGTCGGTATTGACGTGAAAAAAGTCGACGAGAGAGTCCGGCAGCGGGCTCGTGAGCTGCGCGGCCATGCTCGTGAAGTCCTCGGTCTGCGTCGCTCCGTGCGGGATCTCGATGACGAGATCGAGGGGCGCGTCGGGGGTAGCCTTCGCGCCGCGCAGGATCACGATGTCCGCGACCCCCGGAACCGACAGAAACAGTGGCATGGGCCGGGACCTTGTCACGGAACCGGCCGCAGTGCGCCTGCGCCTGTGCCCAACGTACGGCGCCGAACCTGGCCCGTCACCCGGTGCGCAGTCTTGGTGGCCGAGCCGGATGGAAGCTCGACGCTTCGACCGGCTCGAGCGGTCGCCGATTCCCCTGGCGACTCGCGGGCAGCAGAGTGTCGCCGACTACCGACGGCGGTAGAACAAGCCGCCGCCACCGAGGAGAAGAACGACCAAGACAATGATGAGGAGCGTGTTCGTGGACATGGTCTTTCCCCTAGGAGCAATCCTCGTGCCTTCGCTCGGCCTCTCTCCATGGCCTGCAGGCCCCCGCACATGTGCGAAGCGCCGGAACAGGGCGCATGGGCCCGGTACGGATGCCGCCGCGCGCTGCCGGTGTTTGCCCGTGGGCGCGCTCATGGCTCGCGCTACCTCCGAGAGATGAGGTTCAGCGCCTTCGTGCTGCTCGCGATGCTCTCGGTGCACGCGTCACGCGCGGATGCCGATCCGCGCGACCCGGTGATCCTGCGCGTCGGGACGCAGGCGATCGACGGCAGCCGCTACATGAAAGACATCCTCGCTCTCGGCAAGGAGATCGAGAAGCGAACCCGGGGCTCGGTCCAGCTCGACTGGGTCTCCGGTGGTCAGCTCGGAGATGAAGCCGTCATGGCGGCTCTCATCGCGAGCGGAAAGCTCGATGGCGGTGGCCTGTCCGAGACCGGCTTGATCGCGCTGGTTCCCGAGATGGCGATGTGGCGGACACCGGGACTGGTGCGGACGTATGAGGAGGTTGATCGCGCGACGGCGGCTGCCGACGGCTCGGTTCGCGAGCTGTTCGCAACGCAGGGTCTGACGTTTGCGATGTGGGCCGACCTCGGCTTCGCGCACGTCTTCTCGACCGCGCCGATCACCAGCTTGCGTGCAGTGCTGGACAAGGCCGAGCGGTGGATCGCATCGCCGCTCGATGGCGCGCTGACCCAGGCGATCTCCAGCAGGCGCGCACGCGCCTGGGCGATGCCACCGCTCTACATGCTCGCGATCGGCAGCGCCCATGTCCAGGCGATGTCGAACCTGCGCCATCACTATGTGATCGGCGGCCTCGTGTTCTCGCGGGCTGCATGGTCGCGGCTCACCGCGGCCGACCAGAAGACGGTCCTCGCCGTGTGCCGTGAGCGCGAACCGCGCATCCGCGCGAGCTGGCGCAAGGAGTCCGAGCGCGGAGTCGCCGCGCTCCGCAAGTCAGGCGTTGCGATCAACGGTGCGACCGATGCAGAGCTCACCGCGTTCGCCGGGGCCGCCGAGACCGGCCGCAAGGCTCTGGCGAAGGGCGACCTCGGGGCGAAGGTCCTCCGCGCGATCGATGCGCCGTGAGCGACTTCTGTCACGGCGATTCTGTAAGCTCGCGCGCTGATCTCACACCCATAGAGCGGAGCGTGGACGTGTTCGATCTTGGTTGTTTCGTCGTCGGGGCGACCCGTGATACCTCGGCCGCATGATCGTTCGTCCCACCCTGGTTCTTGGCGCAGTTCTCGTTTCGGTGATGCTCGCTGCATGCGGGGATGACGGCAACAACAACGATGATTGCGGCGATGGTCACGTGACTGGCCCCGAGCAGTGTGACGACGGCAACTCGAGCAGTGGTGACGGGTGCTCGGCATCGTGCCGCACCGAGGGCAGCCTCACCTGCGGCGACGGCACCGTCGATGTCGCGACCGAGCAGTGCGACGACGGCAACACGACCGGCGGCGACGGCTGCTCGGCCACCTGCCAGAACGAGATGAATCTCCTGTGCGGCAACTCGACGATCGACGGCACCGAGGCGTGTGACGACGGCAACGTCATCAGCGGCGATGGCTGCAGTGCGATGTGTACGATCGAGACCGGCGCCGGCACGTGCACGTCTCCGACGACGCTGCCGTTGATGGCGATGGGCACCGACCTCGTCGGAACCGGCATGGGAGACACGACGGCCGGAATGAACAACCTCGCCGCCGGCGACTGCGATGGCGATACGGCGGGTGCAGGCAAGGACAACATCTGGAAGTTCACGACCACCGATGTTCGCGACGTCGTCATCGAGTTCACGCCGGATGTGAGCTTCGACGGCGGCATCCGCCTGATGACGATGCCGTGCATGATCAGCAGCGAGGTCGTCGACCTCATCGGCGGCGATGATGGCTGCTCCGATCGCGGAGGTGCTGGCGACACGGAGTACCTCGGTTACCTGAACCTGCCCGCCGGGACCTACTACCTCGCGGTCGATGGCTACGAGGCCGCGGACATGGGTGTCTACGACTTCACAGTCACGGCCTCGCTGCCCGGCTGCGGCAACGGAACGCTGGGCAACCTCGAGCTGTGCGACGACGGCAACACGGCAGTCGGCGACGGCTGCGACGCGACCTGCACCCCCGAGGAGGACTGGAACTGCGACCAGAGCGAGCCCTCGGTGTGCCAGATGGAGGGCTGCGGAGACGGAATCCTCCAGCTCAACGAGACCTGCGATGACGACAACGTTGCCCCCGGCGACGGCTGCAGCGCGACCTGCCTCGTCGAGGCCAACTACACGTGTCTGGGCGAGCCTTCGGTCTGCGTGATGATGGGCTGCGGTAACGGCCTGATCGAGGCGGCCGAGGAGTGCGACGACGGCAACATGGTGAGCAGCGATCGTTGCTCGTCGGCGTGCGTGCTCGAGCAGGACTTCACGGAGACCGCTGAACCGAACAACACGGCGCCGATGGCGCTCACCGCGGGCAGCCACATCATCCGCGGTCAGTTCGCGACCGGCGACACCGACCTCTACACGTTCACGCTCGCGACGGCCGCGTCCGTCGAGATCGAGACCTACTTCACGATCAATGGCGATACGACGGACTACGAGGGTGTCGGCACGAACTCCATCTTCGACTGCCTCACGGCTTCCGACGACACCATGCTGGCGGTCTTCGCCGCTGGCGTTGACACCACGGACGACGACCTCGCGCTGGCCGCTGACCTCGACGACGGGGATCGGTTCTGCGCGTACCTCGGTGCGAAGGACTCCGATGACGCTGACTTCGAGCTCGCCGGCGAGGATCCGACGCAGCTCGTGAACCTCCCGGCCGGCACGTACACGATCCGCGTCACCGACGATCCCTCCGCCGGCGGTCCGATCGCTTCTCGCCGCTACATGCTCGACGTCAAGATCACCCCGGCCGGTACGGGTCCCGTCGCGCCGGCTCCAGGTGACCTCAAGATCAACGAGTTCCTCGCCGCCGATGGTGGATCCACGACGACTCCGGTCGGCGTCGATTCCAACTGCGACGGCACTCTCGTGAACAGCGACGACGAGTTCATCGAGCTCGTCAACGTGTCGAACAAGACGCTCGACCTGACGGGCGTGACCATCTCGGACCTGCTCGAAGTCAGGTTCACGTTCGCCACCCAGCTGACGGGCAGCCTCACGCTCGCGCCGGGCAAGGCGGTCGTCGTGTGGGGTGGCGGGGCTCCGGCGTGCCCGGGCGTCACCAACTTCTTCACGAACGGAACGTTCCACACGCTGAGCCTCAACGATGCAGGTGACACGATCACCGTGGCGACGGGCGCGGCGACGCCGGTCACGATCGCGACGACCACGTACACCAGCCAGTCGATGGTCAGGACGTCGCTCAACCTGTCGCCTGACGTGACGGGAACGACCTACGCACTCCACAGTGCAGTCTCGGGCGCCGTCGGTACCATCTCCCCCGGCAAGCGCGCCAACGGCACAGCGTTCTGAACGTGCTCAGGGCGGCGACGATCGCTGCATTGCTGCTCGGAGCATGCGGCACGGATCCCGGCGCAGAGCTGGTGGTCCGTGACGCGACGCTGGGCGCCGGGGTCCCCGCGCTGCTCGGCGCGGATCCGGGCGTCGTGTACTGGTCGGTCTCTGCCGCCGGTGCACCGAAGACGGTGGCGGGTGGCTCGCTCGCAACGCTGCCTACCGTCGGCGAAGCCCTGGGAACCGCCACCGGCGGGATCGCGCAGGTCGGCGACCATGTCGTGTTCTCGTCCGGCGGCAGGATCCTGCGCGCGAGCATCACGAGCCCGGCCGAAAAAGTCGCGAGCGCCACGGCCGAGACGCTCGCCGAGAGCGCGGATCCCGATCCGATTCTCGTCTGGACGGTCGGTGCCGAGGTGTCGTGGGGCAACGGCGACATCATGGAGTCGACGACGCTCGTCAAGGTCGTTCGCTGCGAACACGTCGAGGTCACCGCCACCAGCATCTACGTCGCTGCCGAGGGCACGAATGAACGGCGGCTGTTCCGGATCGACCGCCGGACCGGCGTCGTGGACCCCCTCACCGCTTCGAGCACGCACGGTCCGTCGTTCCCGGGCGGAGAGACGGTGGGGGCCGCCTATCGCGGGCGTCTCGTCGGCGCTGACGACAGCGGAG
>JACCQV010000302.1 GCA_013813945.1 Deltaproteobacteria bacterium
CTGCGGTACGCCGGGCGCCCTGTGCTCGACGGGATCGAGCTGGATACGTTCTGGTATCGCGCAGACGGTCGCTGCTTGTTTGCTCATGATCTCGACGGCGATACGACGACCCCGGTGAGCGCTCCGGCCGCCGTGATTGCCGACTATCTGGCCACCACCGATCGACCCTCGTGGAACGGCGAGCGCTTCTATCTGTTCCTCGACCTGAAGGCACACGTGGGAGCGTCGTACGACGAAGCGCATACACCCGAGGAGCTCGTGCAGCACGCCGAGTGCGCGTTCGACGCGGTCGACACGATCGCCGCTGGGGCGCGTGCCGGAGGGCATCAGCTGACGGTGGGGCTCATCTCGGGACAGCCTCGCCATCTCGAGGTCGTGCGCGCGAGCCCGCGGTTCCAGTCGACCGCCGAGGTCGAGCTCATCTTGATCGGGGACATCTTTGCGCCGTACAGCGCTCTCGTTCCCGAGTTTGCCGACTACCGGTTTCCACTCGATGCCGTCGAGTACCACCCGGACTTCATGACCGAGGTGCATCGCGAGACGTACCGTTCGTTCGACATCGACCTCGTGCAGTGGTCGTTCGTCAGCACCATCGAGGCATTCGATGCGATCGAGCAATGGAAACCTCGCTACGTGGTCACCAACGAAGCTGCGCTCATGAGGCGCTGGATCGAGCGCTGAGCTGTGCGAGACTGGCCAAGATGACCGCGGGGCCGTGGCTGGTCGGCGTGCTGTTGCTCGCCTTCGCGACGCATGCGCACGCCCAGGCGGACGCGGGCGTCGACGACGCGCCCGTCGACAGCGCCGACGCTGCGACGAACACGCCGCAGGCTGGCGGCGAGGGACCGTCCGAGCTCGAGGCCACCGTGCCTCCGCCGCAGACGAGTCCGCCGCCGCCGTCGGCCGAACCCGACTGGGACGCTGCCCCTCCGCCGAACATGGCCGACGGGTTCATCCGCGCACCCCGAGATGCGGCAGCGCCGTTCCGCTGGGTGCCACGCGTCTTGTTGTTCATCCCGCGCTGGACCCTGTTCGTGATCGCTCAGCCAGTTCGGCTCGCCGGCTGGGCCTTCGAGCGGTATCAGCTCGGTGATCGCGTCAAGCAGATCTTCTTCAACGTGGATGGCACGTTCGGTATCTTCCCGGTCGCCTTCTTCGAGACAGGATTTGGCCTGAACTTCGGCGCCCGGCTGGTCCACAAGGACCTGTTTGGGAAGCGCGAGAGCATCCGGCTGCGTGCTGGATTCGGCGGCCGGTTCCAGCAGATCTACGGACTGAACGCATCGAGCGGCGATCGGCTCGGCAAGCGCTTCGCGTTGAGTCTGGAAGCTCGGTACGAGCGGCGCGACAAGGATCAGTTCTTTGGCATCGGGAACGGCGACAGGGTCGCGGCCGAGGATGCGATGGTTCCGATCGATCCGATCACGAACGACAGGGCGGTAGCGTCGCGGTTCCGGCAGCGGATCATGCGAGTGATGGTCGCCGGGGACGCGCGGCTGTTCGGCGACGTCACGCTCACGCTGTCAGGCGCGCTCATGATGCGCCGGTTCGAACCGACGACCGCCTTCGAAGGCGAGAACATCGCGGACAACTACATGACGGATCGGCTGGTCGGTTTCGCCAACTCCGACTCGCTGCTCGGCGTCTCCAACGGAGTCCAGAACCTCTACGTGGAGGCCGACCTCCGCTATGACACCCGTCGCCGTGCATCGCACTACCAGTCTCACGCAGTGAGCGCTGCAGGCTGGCTCCTCAGTGGGTACTTCGGGCGCATGTCTGGAGTCGGCAACGACCCCTCGAGCTTCTACCGGTATGGCACCGACCTGCAGCGCTACATCGATCTGTATCGCGGCAGCCGTGTCCTCGCGCTGCGAATCCTGGTCGAGGCGACCGGCGGCACGGACGGGCGCATCGATCAGGCGATCCCGTTCATCGATCTTCCGCGGCTCGGCGGAACCGTTCTTCGCGGCTACAGCGCCGACCGCTTCGCCGACCGCTCGTTCACGCTCGCCTCCGTCGAATATCTCTGGGACATGGGGCAGCTGTTCTCGGCCTTCACGTTCGCGGACACCGGCCGCGTCTGGCGCTCACTCAAGGACTTCGAGCTCGAGGAGTTTCGGCTCGGTTTCGGCGGTGGCATCCAGTTCCACTCGCGCGACAGCTTCGTGTTTCGAATCCAGGCGGCAGGCTCGAAAGACGGCGACCTCCTGTTCAGCCTCGCCCTCGATCCTGCGTTCTCGCGGCGCGGCCGTGCGGGGAGGTACTGAGTGCGGCCATTCGTGCTCTACGCGTTGATCCTTGCCGCGGGCTGCGGTGGCGCGCGGCCGCTCGTGGATGGGCCTCGCTATGCAAATCAGCCCATCGTCTGGCGGGTCAACGATCGACTCGACGTGCCGAAGCCCGCGGTCCGGCTGTACGCACGCACCCTCTATCACATCGATGGCTTCGTCGTTCGCCGGCTCACCCGGCTGATGGATGTTCGGGACCCGGTCCGCGCGACGAACGTCAACGCGCTCGACGAGGTGCCCGATTCGACGTGGTTCACGAACCGGATCGGCATCCGCGACCTGGCTCTCGAGGAGATCCGCCGTGGTCCCAACCGGGGTGCGGGCCCGGAGAACCACAAGCCATGGACGATCAAGGGCTCGAAGGTCGGTGGGCTGTCGATCGGCTTCATCATGAAGGACGCCGAGGGCGGGAAGTACCTGCTCAAGTTCGATCACAAGCAACATCCGTTGCTCGAGACCGCCGCCGATGTGATCGGTCAGCGCATCCTGTGGGCCTGCGGCTACAACGTTCCCGAGGACAACATCGTGCAGTTCACCCGCGGGGACCTGGTCCTCGCGCCGGATGCCGTCAACAAGGGCACGTTCGGGCCCGCGACTCCGCTCACCGCGAGTGATCTCGATGCGCGGCTCGCCAAGATCAACATGGCTGCTGACGGCACGACGCGCGGTCTCGCCAGCAAGTTCCTCGGGGGAGTTCCGGTCGGACCGTTCTCGCGCGAGGGCGTGCGTGCCGACGACCCGAACGACCTCATTCCACACGAGCAACGCCGCGAGCTGCGCGGGCAGGTCGCGATCTTTGCCTGGCTGAACCACAGCGATATCCAGGAGGATCAGACGCTGGACATGTGGGTCGAGGATCCCAGGGATCCGAAGCGCCACTACATCGTGCATCACATCCTCGATTTCGGAAAAGCGATCGGCGTGAGCGGCCGCCAGAACGAGTGGCAGTACATCGGACACGCCGAACAGATCGACTTCGACTACATGTTCCGGTCGTTGCTCAGCTTCGGCCTGTGGAAGCGGCCGTGGGAGGATGTCGTTGCCCCGAAGCTTCCAGGTGTCGGCCTCTTCGATGTCGCCAGCTACAACCCGGGCGCGTGGCGAACGAACAGTCAGTACTGGCCGTTCAAGGACGCGGATCGGTTCGATGCATTCTGGGGAGCGAAGCTCATCATGCGGTTCACGCGCGAGCAGCTCGAGGCCATCGTCGACGAGGCACGGCTACCCGACCCGGCCGCCCGTGCCTACCTGGTCGACACCCTGGTGGCGCGCCAGCGGGCCACTGCAGCCTACTGGTTCAAGCGCGTCAATCCACTCGATGCCTTCACGGTGGAGCGCGCTGGCGACGCCGCATATCGCCTCTGCTTCGACGACCTGACGATCCGGTACGACCTCGACGAGGTCGGCCGCCATCTCACGCGCTACAAGGCCGAGGCGGCCGACTTCGACGGAAAGCCGACCACGTGGACCGGAACGGCGCCGCTCACGTCGAGCGGCCGCACGTGCATGACCGGGATCCAGCCGGCGAAGACCCACGATGGCTACACCATCGTTCGCATCTGGACGCTACGCGGAGCACTCGGTGTGCTGCCCACGCAGGTGCACCTGGCCATCGCGCCAGAGACCGGTGCACTGCGCGTGATCGGCGTGCACCGCGAATGAGCTCTCGCACGTCAGAGCGCTGTCTCTCGTAGCCCCTGGGCTGCGCGTGACGCGCGCTCCGCCGTACGTTCGTCATGAAGGCGTCCCATCCGTGCGGCCAACCAGAGCCAGAGCACGGCGAGGGCCACATTGACCGCTGCGAACGTCCGGACGCCGAGGTCGAGCACGTCGACGAGGAGGAAGACCAACCCGATTCCCGCGATCACATCGGCCATGCGAAAGAAGAACGTGTCGATGGCCGCCTTCGCCTTGTACTTGCTCTCACGTGACGTGGGCAGATACAGCGCCTGCTTGAGCGTGTTCTGCAACGAGTAGTCGATGGCGTTCTCGCTCGTCTTGGTGATTCGAAGCGTGGCGAGCGTCGCGAACGCGAAGAAGGCGAGCCATCCCCCGACGACGATCAACGGCATGATGAAGAGGGCCCCCCTGATCCCGAGCTTGCCGATCAACCGCGAGACAAACAGCGCCTGCAGCAGCATCGCCACCAGGTTCACGACCGCGAAGTAACTCGAGAAGAACTCGCGAATGTATTCGTCACGCGCGGCCCGAACGGTGGCTCTCTGCGTCGCTGCGTCCCCAGGAGGCGCCGCCGCGAGCTTCTCGTCCGCGTACGCCTGACTCTCGGCGACCGCCATCTTGCCGACGACGTACTCGCCCGTGGAGTTGACGACGGTCGATGCGAGCATCATCACCGCCATCAGCCGGAGATAGCGGTCCTTGAGCACGAGACCAAACCCGCCCTCGCGGCCGACGGGGCGAACCGCCTCCGGCTTCGTGACGGAGACTGCGCCCGCTGCATCGCTCTCGGTTCGCTCGCGCCGATCGATGACCCGGTAGAGCACCATCGACAGAGCCAGCCCGGCTGCGGCGATGAGCATCAGCTCGTACGTGCCGATATGACGATGCAAGAACGAAGGAACCAGCGCGCCGACGATCGCTCCGACGCTGCCGCCGAGACCGATGATGGCGAACAGGCGCCCGCCTTGTTCGTGGGTGTAGAGGTCGTTCGCAAACGACCAGAAGTTCGAGACGACGAGGACGTTGAAGATGCCCAGCCACAGATAGAAGGCCAGGCCGATCGGCGCACGGACGTAGGCGAGGAGATAGAACGCGACCAGGCAGACGATGAACACCGACTGCACGATCGTCAGCAACCGCAAGCGAGGCACGCGCGCGGCCAGCCACCCGAATGCGGGAACGACGCCGAGGAGCAACAAGGTCTGCCCCGCGGACGCGTAGGCCTTGAGCTCCGCCCCGCCACCGCCGAGCAAGATCATCGGCTCGCGAAGGACCTTGAGCACGTAGTAGCAGGTCAACAGCACGAAGACGTTGACGGCAAGGAGTGCCGCCGTCACACCTTCGCCGCGCCGCACGGGCGCAACGACACTCATCAGTCGATCGATGGTCGTCACGCGGTTCGATTCCGCTGACCGAGATCGATCTCGATCGTCAGCGACGCCGAGGCCATCGGCGGCGCCTTGCGCTGCTCGAACTCTGCCCACCAGGCGAGTGCTCGCGCGTCGTCCCAGTCGCCTGTCGGAGGGACTTCTCGCAGCAACCGAGCAAGTCGCGCCGCATCCGGTGGCCTGTCCGCCGCATCCTGGGCCACACAGCTGAGGATGATGGCTTCGAGCTCGGCAGGAATCTTGGTCGCGGTGCACTGCGACGGAGGGACGGGCGTCCCGGTGAGGTGCTGGACGCAGATCGCCATGGCGGTCTCGCCTTCGAAGAGCCGCTTGCCGGTCAGCAGGTAGTAGCCCACGGCACCGATCGAATAGAGATCGACCGACCGTCCGATGTTCTGCGGATCTCGGACAGCTTCAGGAGCGAGGTAGCCGGGTGTCCCGAGGATCGTTTGACTGTCGATCGTCAGCGCGGTTCGGCTCAACATCGCCTGGTCCCGACTGTCGTTCGTCGAGATCTTCTTGACCAACCCGTAGTCGACCACCTTTGCGACGTCGGCAACGCGGCCGCGCTCACACAGGATGATGTTGGCGGGCTTGATGTCGCGGTGGATGATTCCGTTCGCGTGCGCTTCGTTGATCGCGCCACACACCTGGATCAGGATCGAGACGACGCGGTCGGCGGGCAACGGACCGAAGTCATGAACCAGGTGCTCGAGATCGACCCCGTCCAGGTACTCCATCGCGTAGTAGAAGACGCCATCGAAGCTGCGACCGTAGTCGAAGACGGCGACTGTATTCGGATGGGTCAGCTGGCTCATGTGCTGCACCTCCCGCTCGAATCGATCGACGGTGTCCGCACCGACAAGGTCAGGCAGCAGGAGCTTGATGGCGGTCGGTCGCTTGAGCAGCACGTGACGCGCGAGATAGACCGCACCCATGCCGCCCTCGCCGATCTTTCGTTCCAGCGTGTACTGGCCGAGCTGGGTTGCGGCACTGACACGTTGCCGCAGGCCGTAGAGGATCTTGGAGCCGGTCGTGGCGAGCGACACGACGACGGCGCAGACCAGGACGAGGCTGAAAAAGATTGCTGGACCCGGAAGGTCCTTCCACTCGCCGAGCGCAAGTCCGGCACCCGCGACGAGGAACGGGGCGAATGCGAGGAGAGCCAGGAACGCCGTACGTTTGCCGCTGCTCGGCACCATGATCGCGCGTGTCAGCGCCATGAGGGCGGTGAACAGCAGGCACGAATACGGTGCGGGCTTCAGGTCCGTTGCGAGGTACGCACCAAACGCGAAGCACGTACCCGTCCCCAGTGCATAGAACGCGTCGATCCAGTTGAGGACCGCCAAGGTAGGCGTTCCGCGAACCAGGACCAGGCGCCAGCTGACGGCGAGCAGCGTCAATCCGCAGCCAGCACCGATCAGAATGATGCGGTTGTGCTTCGGCTCGAGCGACGGATAGACGACGTAGAGGATCGAGATGTAGGCGAGGAAAGCGACGAAGCTCCAGAACATCAGGCTGGAGAAGACGATCAGCCGAGCCTGCAGGTAGCGGCGAGACTCTTCGACGCTGAGCGTCGACCACCGGTCCATGGCCCCCGGTCGCACTCCCACGGCCATCAGACAATACTCATAACTTGAATAGGTGTTCCCTGGCGCGGCGAGGGCAGTTTTGTCGTGTCGCGCAGCGGCGGTCCTGCCGATGATAGGCTGGCGAAGCACGTGAGCGAAGACGAGCCACTGCATCACTCGTCGCGAGGTCGCGAACCGCGTGCAGCCGCGCTGCTCCGACTGCGGGTCATCGCGGCAGTGTTTGCCGGACTTTGCGCAACCGTGTGCGTGCTGTGGGCTGCAGGACTGCTGCGCGATCTGGCACCGCGCGGGACTCAGGACCTCGGTCTCGCAGCGAGCATCGGGCTCGGACTCTCGCTGGCAATCCTGACGATCAGTTTGCTCGGACGGCCGCGCGGCGAAGCGATCGTGACCCAGGGGCTGGCGTTCGAGGCGCTCGCTGCATGCTGCATCGCGGTCGCGGAGCAGCAGGTGGGCACCCTGTCGATCGGGATCTCCGCGGTGGGCGTGTGGATCGCCGCGTGTGCGCTGCTGCGAGCGCGACCGCTCCACACGGCGATCGCCGCGTTCAGTGCGGCGGCAACTCAGCCGATCGTCATGGCGCTCTACATCGGGTTCGCCAATCGACGCTGGCCGGGTGACGAGCTCGTCTACGTCGCGGTGCTCTCGACGTTCGTCATCGCCGCACTGGTGGTGCTCGTGGCCTGGGTGAGGGCCGATCGCAACGCGGTCATCGCCGACGCTCGCCGGATCGGAGGCTATCGGCTGCTCGAGCTGCTCGGCAAGGGCGGGATGGGCGAGGTGTGGCGCGCCGAGCACGAGTCCTTGATCAGGCCTGCAGCGCTCAAGTTGATCCGGCCGGAGGTCGCGGCCTCGTCGAGCCGGCAAGAGCTCGAATCGATGAACCTACGGTTTCAGCGCGAGGTGCAAGCCACGGCGACGTTGACGTCCCCGCATACCGTCGCTGTCTTCGACTACGGTCGCAGCTCGGACGGGACGCCGTACTACGTGATGGAGCTCCTGAACGGTCTGGATGCCGAATCGCTCGTCGTGAACTACGGCCCGCAGCCCGCCGAGCGCGTCGTTCACGTGCTTCGTCATGTCTGCGAGTCACTGGCGGAAGCGCACCATCGCAATCTGATCCACCGGGACATCAAGCCCGCAAACATCTACCTGTGCACGATCGGGATGGAGACCGACTTCGGCAAGGTCCTCGACTTCGGGCTCGTCCGCGATCTCAAGGTCGAGCACAGGCTGACCATCCAGGGCACCACGCCTGGAACGCCAGCGTACGTGGCACCCGAGATCCTGCTCGATCAGATCGATCATCGCTCGGACCTCTATGCCCTCGGCTGCGTGGCGTACTGGATGTTGACCGGTCAGCTGGTCTACGAGGCCTCGACCCGCATCGAGATGCTGGCCGCACACAGCCAGCAGCAGCCGATTGCTCCGTCGAAGCGGGTCGAGCTCCCGATCCCGGCGGCACTCGACGACCTCGTGCTCGCGCTGCTCGCAAAGAATCCGAACGATCGCCCGCAGACGGCGCGCGAGCTCTCGCAACGGCTCTCCGAGATCTCGTTCGCGACACCGTGGACCCAGGATCGAGCGGAGGCGTGGTGGCGGGTTCATCTGCCTGAGGTCCTTGCGCACGGTCGCGTTGGACTCGAGCGAGGCTCTCCATGAGCGCGCCGTCGAACCACGAGGAGCGCGGCGCCGTGGGCACGGCCATCATCGCAGCGGTCGTCGTCATCGCGTCGTTGGTCGCAGGGAAGGCCGCCCGGGATGCCATCTTGCTGTCGAACTTCGATGTCAGGTCGCTGCCGCTGTTCGTCGGGATTGCGGCGGCGAGCTCGCTTCCTCTGGTTCTGATCGTCGGCCGGCTCACGTCGAGATTCGGTCCGGCGCGGCTGATGCCGCTCCTCAACGCAGCGAGCGCACTGCTGCTAGTCGGCGAATGGATCGTTCTGGCTCGCTGGCCGCGCGTCGGCGCAGTCGCGACGTTTCTTCACCTCAGCGCACTCGGTGCCGTGCTGGTCTCTGGCTTCTGGTCGATCGTCAACGAACGGTTCGACGCGCGAGTTGCCAAGCGCCATATCGGGAAGATCGGCGTCGGTGCAACGATCGGTGGGATCCTCGGTGGGGTCGCTGCGGAACGCGTCGCGGTCTATCTCGCGCCCGGCGCGATCTTGCTGGTGCTCGCGGGAATGCAGCTCGCGTGTGCACTCGCTCAGCGGTTGCTCGCCGGACCGCGCACGCACTTCACCACCAGCGCGGCGATCGACGAGACGCCATCCTGGGAGGCGCTCAGGGTGATCGCGGGCTCCGCGCTCCTGCGGAGCCTCACGCTCGTCGTGATCCTCGGAGCGATCGCGGCCGCGACGCTCGACTACGTGTTCAAGGCCGGCGTCGTGGGCGCCACCTCCGGCGAGGGTCCGCTGCGGTTCTTCGCGATCTACTACACCGTCACGAACATCGTGACGGCGGTGACTCAGATCGTTCTGGCGCGCACCGTGCTCGCACGCGTCGGGGTCGCACGAACCATCTCGATTCTGCCGGCGACCGTGACGGTGTTCGGGATCGGCGCCCTCGCCGTGCCCGGTCTCGCATCCAGCGTGATCGCCCGCGCGATGGAGATGGTCGTGCGCAGCTCGCTCTATCGAGCGGCGTACGAGTTGCTGTACGCGCCACTCGCCGAGAAGCACAAACGTTCGACGAAGGTGGTTCTCGACGTCGGCGCGGAGCGTGTCGGCGATCTGCTGGGCGCCCTGGTCGTCGGGCTCGTACTCTATGTCGCAGTACCGACGCTGTTGCTGGTCGCCGCGATCGCGGCCGGCGCTGGTGCTCTCTACATCGCGATGAGACTGCCCGGCGGCTACACGCGTGCGCTCGAGGCCAGCCTGATGACTCGCGGCCAGGACTCCGAACGCGACGCCAGCCTGTCGGGAAGCTGGTCGGGTCTCGGGGTGCCGATCATGGCCGACGCGGGCGATCTGACGGCGCTCTCGTTACTCGACCTGCGTGCAGCACCTGCCAGGCCCAGTGCTCCGCACGTGCCCCCTGCGACGGTGGCGATCGCGCGCGATAGCCTCGCCGAGCGTGTCGAGGCACTCCGGTCCGGAGATCAGGAGCGTGTCATGCGTGCGCTCGCGACGCCGGTCCCCGTGGAGCTGGCACCCCACGTCGTGCCGCTCATTGCATGGAACGAGGTCGCGGTAGCTGCGACTGCGGCGTTGCGCGCCATCTCACCTCGCTGCACCGGGATGCTCGTCGACAGCCTGCTCGATCCCACGCAGGAGTTCGCGGTCTGCCGGAGGCTTCCCGCGATCCTGGTGGCGGGAGAGCCGGCGCTCGCGGCGTGGGGGATGTGGCGCGGGACCAGTCATCCTCGGTTCGAGGTTCGCTATCGCTGCGCGAAGGCGCTCTCGCGGCTTCGTGTCGACGGCGGCGAGCTGGAGCTCAGCGAGCGCGCAGTCTTCGCCGCGATCAAGCGTGAGCTCTCGGTGGGCGGCAGCATCTGGAAGAATCACCAGCTTCTCGATGGGGCCAGCGATCCCGGCACGGGTGACGATGCGATGCTCGATCGGATCCTGACTCGCGGATCGTCGCGCGGACTCGAGCACGTGTTCACCCTGCTCGGGCTGGTGCTGCCGACGCACGCCGTCCAGATCGCCCTGCAAGGGATCCACACCGATGATCGAGCGCTGCGCGGCACCGCCCTGGAGTATCTCGAGAGCGTGCTGCCCGCCGACGTCCGGATGCTGCTCTGGGAGCACGTCGAGCCGGACCAGCCGCGCGCGCCCGCACGGCCACGGGAGGAGATCCTCCAGGCGCTGACCATGTCGCATCCATCGATCCTCGCGAACCTGCGTGCGCGTGACACGGAGCGCTGAGGATCTCGGTGACTAGCTCGCGATCACGGCGTTGACGCTCGGCGCGTCACCGAGGCGCGCGACGACGAACGCGTACAGGCCGGCGGCATCGAAGGTGTGGCGCACGGCGACGCGCCAGCCGATCTGCGAGAAGTGATCGGCCTCGATCTCGGCGAGCGTTTCGCCCCAGTATTGCGACGACACCGGAACCACGCCGTCATTGACGCCGGCGACCTTGCGCAGATACGCGTGCGCCGGAACCAGCGCGAGCGGCACGACACTGTCCGCCTTGTGCAGACCACCGACGACGCAGCCGTAGCGCACGCCGGCGACATCGGGCACGTCACGGTTGAACTGCTCGAGCGACTCGGTCGACAGCCACTCGAGCGCCTCGATCGGCATTCCGAGCACACCGACCAGGCGCCGTGCCCAGTCGAGCGGGCCCTTGTGCAGGAGGTCTGCGATCGGGGTTCCGCGATGCGGCGTGCCGACCGTGATGAGCGAGCGAACGCGGCGTGCGAGGCCGAGGTGCGCGAGCGCGAACCGCGCATCGAGACCACCGAGGCTGTGCGCGATCAGATCGATCCGATCGTGGGGCAGGGCTTCGATCGCCGCGACGAGCTGCTTCGCGCGCGCGGGCACCGAGGACGACATCGGCAGCCTCACGGCATGCGCGTGACACCCGAGCGTGCCGAGGTGCTTTGCGATGCCGCGGAAGTAATCGAACCGCGCACCGGGCACGCCGATCCGATCGAAGCCAAACAGTCCATGCACGAGCACGACCGGCAGCGGCGGGCCGCGCGGGGGCGGACCGGGGAGCGGGATGACCCCATCGAGCGGTGCCTCGGCCTGTGGGACTTCGGGGTCCGCTGGCTTCGCTCGCCAGACGACGCTCGCCACCGCGACGAGCATCAGCCCGACCAGTAGCGCGATGACGAGGAGGGTCAGCATCACGGCCTGGGGCCGCGGCGCGACCCCTCGAGCCGGAAATGGTACATCCTCCTCCAATGAGACGTCTCCTGATGGCGCTGGCGCTCGCCGCATGCGGAGGAGCGCCGACCGGGCCTGCTCAGAGCGCGGCTGATGTCGATGGTGATGGCGTACCCGACGTCCGCGACCGCTGCGCCTACGTCGCCGGCACGCCGGAGCTCGATGGCTGCGCAGCCGTCAAGGACGGCAAGGACGGGGACGGCGATGGCATCCTCGATGCCGAGGACAACTGCCCGGCAGAGCCAGAGGACATGGATGGTCGCGACGATCGCGACGGCTGTCCCGAGGCGACCCCCGGGGCTCCCATGGTCGATGGCGGCGCAGCTCCCAGCGTGGACGCGGGCGCGGCCCCGGTCGTTGATGCAGGCGTGGCTCCGGTCACCGACGCGCCTTGAGCTGCGGCAGTTTGTCGCGCAGATCTGCCGCGCCGTTTTGCCACAGCCACGTCTCCGACGGCGCGAGTGATAACGAGCATCACAGCGTCACGGCTCGACTGCAGCTGCGACGACACGCCACCCCAAGAAACCACCACCCAACCTTGCGAAATGGTGGCGGGAGATGGTTCAAGGATGGCGCGCGCGACGCTCGATCACTCGCGACAACAACGCAGGAACATCAATGCCGCGTTTCACATTCCCTGAATGGACCGAGACACTCAAGAAGTGGATCAATCTCTTGGTCCTGGGCGCACCGATCTATCTGGTCGCGCTCGTCGCTTACGGCGTGACGCCGGAAGCGATCCGGCTCGGCTACCAGCCCGAGCAACCGGTCCCGTATAGCCACGCGCTCCACGCGGGTGAGCTCGGGATGGACTGCCGCTACTGCCACTCGACCGTCGAGATGTCGAGCGAAGCGGCGATTCCTCCGGCGTCGGTGTGCATGAACTGCCACTCGACGGTGAAGAAGGAGTCGGAGGCGCTGCTGCCGATCCGGCAGGCCTACGCCGAGAACCAGCCGGTTCACTGGACGCGGGTCACCGACCTCCCGGACTACGTCTACTTCAACCACGCTGCGCACGTGAACGCGACGGTCGGCTGCGAGTCGTGCCACGGCCGCGTCGATCAGATGGTCAAGGTCTACCAGGCCAAGCCGCTGACGATGGAGTGGTGCCTCGAGTGTCACAGAGACCCGACCCCGCACCTGCGCAACGCCGATGCGCTGACGTCCATGGGCTACAAGCCCGGCAAGGACGAGGGTCGCGCCGTCCAGCAGGCGAAGAACGTGAACCCGCCCATCAACTGCTCGACCTGCCATCGCTAGGAGCCGAGTATGTCTGCAAAAGAACCAGAGCTCCCCGTCCACGACGGTCACCACCACGGCCACGATCATGGCCACGATCACGATCACGACCATGACCACGATCATGGCGAGACCGAGACCCTCGCGAGCCCCGGCCCGACGTCGACCTTCGGGTACTGGCGCTCGATCCGCGAGCTCGATGGTCAGGCCCCGTTCCAGACGGATCCGACTCCGAAGGAGTTCCCGACGGCGCCGGATCGCGTGATCGATCCGCTGCATCGCCGCAACTTCTTCCAGCTGATGGGTGCCTCGATGGCGCTCGCCGGTGTCGGCGCGTGTCGCTACGAGAAGGAAGACATCGTTCCGCTCGCGCGTCGCCCCGAGGGTCAGATCCCGGGCAACACGCAGCACTACGCCACGGCGTTCGAGCTCGGCGGCGTCGGTCACGGCCTCGTGGCCACCTCGTTCGAGGGGCGGCCGATCAAGCTCGACGGCAATCCCGAGCACCCGTTTGCCAGCGGCGGCATCGTGCCCGGCACGACCCGGCACGCAGGAACGTCGACGTTCGTCCAGGCGTCGATCCTCCACCTCTACGATCCGGATCGCTCGCAGAGCGTGATGTCGGCGGGCAAGGGAGCGTCCATGGACGGCTTCCGGGCCGCGCTCCCCGCGCTGATCAAGAACCCCGCCGGGATCCGCGTGCTCAGCGAAGCCACGTCGTCCCCGACGGTGCAGCACATGCGCCGCCGGCTGACGGCGATGGGCGTTGGCTGGCACGAGTACGAGGCGCTGTCGTGGGACAACGAGCGTGAGGGAACGCGTCGCGCCTTCGGTCAGCCGATGCGTCCGATCGCGCGGCTCGATCGCGCGGAGACGATCGTCACGCTCGACTGCGATCTGTTCATCGAGCACCCCGCGGCGATGAAGTACAGCCGTGACTACTCGCGGAGCCGCCGGCTCCACGGTTCGCTCGGCCTCGGCAAGATGAACCGCCTGTGGTCGATCGAGAGCAACCTCTCGAACACCGGCGCGATGGCGGATCACCGCCTTGGCCTGCGCTCCGAGCTCTGCTTGCCGTTCGCGATGGCGCTCGATGGCGCGCTCGGCGGCGGTGGCGCTCCTGCGTCGGAGTTCCTCAAGGAGAAGAAGGTCGCCGAGTTCATCAAGCACCTCGCGGATGAGCTGCGTGCAAACGCGGGACGCTCGATCCTGGTCGCTGGCCGGCGTCAGCCGCCCGAGGTTCACGCCATCGTCGCCAAGATCAACCAGGCGATCGGCGCCGTCGGTGCGACGCTCGACTACCACGTCGACCCGGATCCGGATCGCAAGCCGCACCTCCAGTCGATCGTCGATCTGGTCAAGGAGATCCAGGGCAAGCGCGTCCAGACGCTGATCATCCTCGGCGGCAACCCGGTCTACGACGCGCCCGCAGACCTCGACTTCGCGGCAGCGCTCGCCGGCGTCGAGACCACCGTCCACCTCCACGAGTACCTCAACGAGACCTCGCGCAAGGCGACGTGGCACGTGCCGCGCTCGCACTTCCTCGAGGCGTGGGGCGACACCCGTACGTGGGACGGCACGATCACCGTCGCGCAGCCGCTGATCGCACCGCTCTACGGCGGTGTGTCATCGGCCGAGCTGCTGTCGATGCTCGTCGGCGAAGCCAGGACGGGCGAAGCGCTGGTCAAGGAAGCCCACGCGGCACTCGGTGTGACCGCGCCGTGGCGCCAGAGCGTTCACGACGGCTTCGTTCCGAACACGCAGCTGCCGCCGGGCACGGCCCAGCTCACGGGCTTCGCACCGCCGCAGCTGACGCCGAGCCAGCAGGGTGGCAGCAAGCGCGCGAACGGTGATCTCGAGGTCACGTTCGCGATGTCGCCGTTCTCGTATGACGGTCGCTACGCGAACAACGCGTGGCTGCAAGAGACCCCGGACTTCCTCACGAAGGTCACCTGGGACAACTACGCGCTCGTCGGTCCCGAGACCGCCGAGGCACTCAATCTCGCGAACGACACGCTGATCCGCGTCAAGGTCGGCGATCGCGAGCTCGAGCTGCCGTGCCACACGATCCCCGGCCAGGCCCGCTACTCGGTGTCGCTCGTCCTCGGTGGCGGTCGCACGGCGGCCGGCCGCGTCGGCGGCGAGAATGGCCGCACGATCGGCTTTGACACGAACAAGGTCCGGCTCAGCTCGGGCTTCGACATCGCCGGCAAGGCGACGGTCACGGCAACGGGCAAGACGTTCCTGCTCGCGAGCACGCAGGAGCACTGGGACATCCGCACCGGGCTCATCCCATCGGTCACGCAGGAAGGCATCGCCGAGCGGCTGCCACAGTTGATCCGCGAGACCACGAAGAAGACGCTCGAGACCGACAAGGCGTGGCGCGCCGAAGGCGACTCCGGCTACTTCGTCGACCTCAAGAACGCGGGCAAGACCGATCGTCCGAACCTCGGCGGTCAGTCGCTGTTCAAGGAGAAGGACTACCTCGGTCATCGCTGGGGCATGGCGATCGACCTCTCGAGCTGCACCGGCTGCAACGCGTGCATGGTCGCGTGTCAGGCCGAGAACAACATCCCGGTTGTCGGCAAGGAAGAGGTCTTCAACAACCGCGAGATGAGCTGGATCCGGATCGACCGCTACTTCAGCGGCACGCCGGACGAGCCGCAGGTCGTCCATCAGCCGATCGCCTGCCAGCAGTGCGAGAACGCGCCGTGCGAGCAGGTCTGCCCGGTCGGTGCGACCCAGCACTCCGACGAGGGCCTCAACGACATGTCCTATAACCGCTGCATCGGCACGCGGTACTGCGCGAACAACTGCCCGTACAAGGTCCGCCGCTTCAACTTCCTCGACTGGAACAAGGAGTGGCGCGAGGCGCGCAACAAGGTCCGCAATCTGCTGTTCAACCCGGATGTCACCGTGCGTATGCGCGGCGTGATGGAGAAGTGCACGTTCTGCGTGCAGCGGATCCAGAACGGCAAGATCCGGGCGAAGGCGCAGATCCGCGCGGGTCAGCGTCCGGGCACGGTCGATGGTCCGATCCCCGATGGCG
>JACCQV010000305.1 GCA_013813945.1 Deltaproteobacteria bacterium
CCGTCGCACGGTGCGAACGGATCTGCGCATCTGTATCAAGGGTTTCGCGCACCTGGAATGTTCCAGGACCCCCTTCACAGCCGGATCGCGGCGTGCGAAGACCCTGCCGATGACGACGGCGCTCTTGTTCCCAGGCCAGGGCTCGCAACGAGTCGGGATGGGGCGCGACCTCGCGCTCAAGTTCGATGTCGCCCGGCAGACCTACGCGGAGGCGGATGACGTCCTCGGCTTTGCGCTATCGAAGCTGTGCTTCGAGGGGCCCGAAGACGACCTGACGCTGACGAAGCACACGCAGCCGGCGATTCTCACGACCTCCATCGCGGTGTTCCGCGTGCTGCGCGAGCGCGGGCTCTCGTTTGACGTCGTCGCCGGGCACTCGCTCGGTGAGTGGAGCGCGCTGGTTGCGGCGGACGCGATGTCCCTGCGCGACGCGGTCAAGCTCACGCACCTTCGCGGGACGTACATGCAGGATGCAGTTCCGGTCGGGCAGGGCTCGATGGCGGCGCTGATGGGGCTCGACTTCGCCAAGGTTCAGGCCGTGTGCGCGAAGGCATCGCAGCCTGGTGAACCGTGTGAGCCTGCGAACCTCAACGGCGGTGGTCAGATCGTGATCTCGGGCCATACCAACGCGATCGATCGCGCGATTCCCGAAGCGACCGCTGCGGGCGCGAAGATCGCGAAGAAGCTGACGGTCAGCGCACCGTTCCATTGTTCGATGATGAGGCCCGCCGCGGATCGCCTGGCCTCGGCACTCGCTGACGTCGCGATCATGACGCCGCGGGTGCCCGTGATCGCGAATGTCACGGCGGAGCCGACGCAGGATCCCGTGCGGATCAAGGAGCTCCTCGTCCAGCAGGTCACCGCATCGGTGCGCTGGGAGGAGTCGATCCAGACGGCGGAGAAGCTCGGCGTGACCAAGGCCTACGAGCTCGGCTCGGGCGCGGTCCTCAAGGGGCTGATCCGCCGGATTGCAAAGTCGATCGAGGTCACGACGATCGGCGAGCCCCACGAAATCGACGCGTTCACGGCATAGGACAGCTCATGGCGATCATCGATAAAGCTCTCGAAGGTAAGGTCGCGCTGGTCACCGGTGGCTCGCGCGGGATCGGTCGCGGCATCGCCGTGGCGCTCGGTCGGCGCGGCGCCAAGGTGATCATCAACTTCGCGTCGCGCGAGGATGCTGCGCGCGAGGCAGCTGCCGAGGTCGAGGCCGTCGGCGGACAGGCGGCGATCTCGGGGTTCGACGTTGCGAATTCGGCAGCCGTCACCGAGGCGATCAAGGCGATCGGCAAGGACCATGGATCGCTCGACATCCTGGTCAACAACGCTGGCGTCGCCGTCAACGGCATGCTGATGCGATTCACGGACGACGCATGGGCGAAGACCATGACGGTCAACCTCAACGGGGCGTTCCACTGCCTCCGTGCTGCGTCGATGTTGATCCTCAAGGCGAAGAGCGCCGGCCGGATCATCAACATCACCTCGGTCGTCGGCGAGCAGGGCAACGGCGGTCAGGTCGCGTATTCGGCCTCGAAGGCAGCCCTGATCGGCCTCACGATGTCGACCGCCCGCGAGCTCGCGAGCCGCGGGGTGACCTGCAATGCGGTGTCGCCCGGCTTCATCGAGACCGATATGACCGCGGAGCACCTCCCCGAGGCGGCACGCGGAAAGCTGCTGGAGCAGATCCCACTGGGGCGGATCGGTCGCTCCGAGGAAGTTGCCGACGCGGTCGCCTTTCTGGCGGGCCCGGAGGCGGCGTACATCACCGGTCAGGTCCTCCGTGTAAACGGCGGGCTGTTGATGTAATTGCGCGATTAGTTTATTAATCGCTCGCGCACCACCCCCCGCACGTGTTCGAAGGGAAATACCCATGTCGCCTGATGAGATCGAGAGCAAGGTCAAGGAAATCATCTGCAATCAGCTGGAGGTCTCGGCCGAGCAGCTGCGCCCCGAGGCGTCGTTCATCGACGATCTGAAGGCAGACTCGCTCGCGGTCGTCGAGCTCGTGCTCGCGTTCGAGCAGGAGTTCAAGATCACGATCCCCGAGGAAGACACAGAGCAGATCAAGACGGTCAAGGACGCGACCAACTACATCAAAACTCACGCGAAGTAAGCGTGATCAAGGTCCTGGCGGACAGCTTGGCCAGGACGCGGTAAGGAGCTGCCATGCGTCGCGTCGTAATCACTGGCATCGGCCTCATCACGCCGCTCGGGAATGACCTCGAATCGACGTGGTCAGGTCTCCTCGCGGGTAAAAATGCGGCTGGGCCGACCACTCTGTTCGACGTCACCAACTTCGCCACGAAGTTCGCGTGCGAGGTGAAGAACTGGGAGCCGAGCAAGTGGTTCGACAAGCGCGAGCTCAAGCACCTCGACCGGTTCCTCCAGTTCGGCGTCGCCGCGGGCATGATGGCGATGGAGGACGCGGGCCTCGGGACCAAGGTTCCGGTCGGCGCGGAGGAGCGCTGGGGTAGCTACATCGGCGCGGGCCTCGGCGGTGTTCGCACGATCGAGGACACGTACGCGGCGCAGAAGGAGAAGGGTCCACGCCATGGGTTCTCTCCGTACTTCGTCACCGACATCATCATCAACGAGCTGCCGGGCATGGTCTCGATCCGGACCGGCGCGCTCGGCCCGAACTTCTCCCACGTGTCCGCGTGCGCGACTGGCGGGCACTCGATCGGCGAGGCAATGCGGGCGATCCGCCACGGCTACGCCGACGGCATGATCGCCGGCGGTGCCGAGGCGACGATCGGGATCCTCGGAGTCGGCGGCTTCAACGCGATGCGCGCGATGTCGACCCGCAACGACAATCCGCAGAAGGCGAGCCGTCCGTTCGACCTCGATCGCGACGGCTTCGTGATCGGCGAGGGCGCCGGCATCCTGGTGCTCGAGGAGCTCGAGATCGCCAAGAAGCGCGGCGCGCGGATCTACGCCGAGCTCCTTGGCTATGGCTCCAACAGCGACGCTCATCACGTCGCGGCTCCGGCACCAGAGCACAAGGGCGCCCAGCGCTGCTTCAAGATCGCGCTCGATGACGCGAAGGTCGCGCCGAGCGCGATCGGCTACATCAACGCGCACGGCACGTCGACGGACCTCAACGACAAGAACGAGACCTTCGCGACCAAGGTCGTGTTCGGTGACCACGCAAGGAAGCTCGCGATGTCGTCGACCAAGTCGATGATGGGCCACACGCTCGGCGCAGCTGGCGGAATCGAAGCCGGCATCACGGCGCTGGCGATCATGCGTGGCGTGTTGCCGCCAACGACGAACTACGAGACGCCGGATCCCGAGTGCGATCTCGACTACATCCCGAACGTGGCGCGCGAGCAGCGCGTCGATGTCGCGATGTCGAACAGCTTCGGGTTCGGTGGCACCAATGCCGCGCTCGTTCTCTCGCGGTACAAGGGCGACTGATGAAGTGGTACGCAGGCAGCGACCACGCCGGTCTCGCTCTCAAGCGTCACCTCGTGGCCGCGCTGCGCGAGCTCGGTGACGACGTGGTCGATGTCGGAACCACCGACGAGGCCTCGGTCGATTACCCGGAGTACGGTGCCGAGGTCGGACGCCGGGTCGCTGCGGATCCGAATGCGCGCGGGCTCGTCGTGTGCGGAACCGGCATCGGGATCAGCATCGCGGCCAACAAGGTGGCGGGGGCGCGCTGCGCTCTGGTTCACGACAGCTTCACCGCCGAGATGGCGCGTACGCACAACGACGCCAACATCATCGCACTCGGTGCTCGCGTCATCGGCGCGGGCGTGGCCGAGGCTGCGCTGTCGACGTTTCGCCGCGTGGCGTTCGAGGGTGGCCGGCATCAGCGCCGCGTCGACCAGCTCGGCGCACTCGATACGTCCAAGGGCTCGTAGAGATGCGCTGCCCGTTCTGCGCGGCATTCGAGGACAAGGTCATCGAGACGCGCGTATCCAGGGACGGGTCAGAGATCCGGAGGCGCCGCGAGTGCGAGGGCGAGGGCTGTGGCCGTCGCTACACGACCTACGAGCGGATCGAGGAGTCGATGCCCGCCGTGATCAAGAGCGATGGCCGGCGCGAGCCGTTCGATCGCACCAAGATCGAGCGTGGTCTGCAGGCGTCGGTAGCCAAGCGTCCCGTGTCGCGCGATCAGATCGCGACGTTGGCTCTCGACGTCGAGCGTGAGATCGGCGAGCTCGGCCTCTCGGAGATCAAGGCGCGCGAGATCGGTGAGCACGTGCTGCCCAAGCTGAAGGCGCTCGATCAGGTTGCCTACGTCCGGTTCGCGTCGATCTATCGCGACTTCTCCGATCTCGAAGGCTTCGAGAAGGAGCTCGCTGCGATCCGGGGCGAGGACACCGGCCGTCATGACCTCGCCGAGCTCTCGGACGAGTCGACCGACGAGCACGCGGCTGTTCCCTCCGGCGAGCGCGCGAGTTGAAGCTCTCGGCGGAGCTGCGCGAACGCGATCGCGTTCAGATGGCCCGCTGCCTCGAGCTCGCCGAGCGCTATCGAGGCCGCACGTCCCCCAATCCGATCGTGGGCTGCGTGATCGTCGACCGCGCCGGCAAGGTGATCGCCGAGGGCGCACATGCCGGACCCGGAACGCCGCACGCGGAGATCGCGGCACTGGCGAAGCTGAAGCACAAGGCGAAGGGCGCGACGCTGTACGTCAACCTCGAACCATGCACGCACCAGGGCCGGACGCCGCCATGCGCGCCGGTCGTGCGGGACTCGGGCGTCGCGCGTGTCGTGATCGGGATGGAGGATCCCGTGCCTGGGCACGGCGGCGGAACCGCGGTGCTCAAGCGCGCGAAGGTCGCGGTGACGAGCGGAGTGCTGCGCGAGGACTGCGAGCGCGCGAACCTCCCGTTTGTGACCTGGGCTCGCGAGGGCCGCCCGGCGTTCACGCTGAAGGCGGCGATCACCCTCGACGGTAAGATCGCGACGGTTGCAGGGGAGTCCCAGTGGATCACCGGCGAGGCCGCGCGCGCCGACGTGATGCGGCTCCGCACCACGCATGACGCAGTGATGGTCGGCATCGGTACCGTGCTCGCCGACGATCCGCAGCTGACCGCGCGCGTGAAGGGCGCCCGCGATCCGATCCGGATCGTCCTCGATGGCGAGCTGCGCACCCCGCCGATGGCGAAGCTGCTCGATCCGAGCACCTCGCGCACCTCACCCTCCGCGGCACTCGCGAAGCTTCCACGCGTGATCATCGTGACCGGCACCCACGCGCCGACCGATCGCGAGGCGGCGCTGATCGCACGCGGCGCCGATGTCTGGTGCGTCCCCGATGACGACAAGGGCCAGCTCGACGTCACGGCACTCGCGCGCATGCTCGGAGAGTCCGGCATCACGAGCGTGCTCGTCGAGGGTGGCGGAGAGGTCCACGCGTCGCTGCTCGACCACCAGCTCGCAGATCAGCTCGTTCTCTATGTGGCCCCCAGGATCGTCGGCGGACCTGCGAAGAGCTGGGTCGGGGGGGCAGGGCTGCCCGTGCTCGCGTCCGCCCACGCGTTCGTGTTCGACGACGCCGTGGTCAGGCTTGGCGACGATCTGCGGTTCACCGCCCTGGCGCGGCCCGTCCCCGAAGGCACCTGAGGCTCATCTGTCTGTCCCAGCGCGGGACAGTGGCTGTCCATTCGCATCGGGGGGCAGGAGTGGTAAACCGCCCCTGTCATGTTCACCGGGTTGGTCGAAGACGTCGGCACGGTCGCGCGCGCAGATCGGCGTAGCGACGCGCTCGTCATCGGCGTTCGGCCCACGACCATGCCGCTCGGCGAGCTCGTGATCGGAGAGTCGATCTGCCATGACGGCACGTGTCTGACGGTGACCGAGGTCGGGCGCGATTCGTTCACGGTCCTCGCCGGCGCCGAGACGCTCACGCGCACGACCC